>CALLIQ010000562.1 GCA_938008925.1 uncultured Acidimicrobiales bacterium | reverse complement strand
GAGGGAGCCGCCGGGCTGAGCGGATCCCCCGTCCCCGTACGAGCGCCGAGCGCCTTTTCTGCAGCACCGCCGAGCGACCAGAAGCGCCAGCTCGGCGGCCGCTTCGACCGATCGGACCTCAGCCTCGCGCAGCTCACGAAGCTCAACGGTTTCGTCCCGACACGATCCGGCCGAGGCGAGGACTTCCTGTCGCTGCGTCAGCGGGAGCAGCTCAACTCAGCTCCCTAGAGGACAGCTCCCTAAAGGACGTTGAGAACCCGGCACTCGTGTGCCACCCGGTCTCCCCAGGCTTCCGCTCGTGCCTCCTCACCGTCGAGCAACGGCCCATCGCCGTCGACGAAGAAGCTCTCGGGTTCGACGATCTCGACATAGCCCTTCGCCGAAAGACGGCGAGCGATGCCCTTGGCCGCAGACCCGGTGATGAGTTCCGGCCTCTTCACCCTCGTGTCGAACGATGCCGTGATGCGCCGCCTTCCCGTCGGAAGCTCACCGAGCCAGTCGCGCAGGCTCTCCCCCACCGCTGCGTGGTCTGCATCGAGGTCCTCGTCAGCCTCGGCCTTCGCAACCGCCGCATTGCGGGTCGAGTCTCTGGGCAGGCCGTGCATGTGCGTGGGCGATCCGACAACCAGGACCTCAGCCGCGGCGATCTCTTCTTCGGTGAAGTCGCCGCACTCCCCGACCTTCACCGCCCCAAGGCGGTCCAGTCCACGCCCGATCGCCTCCGCGACCTTGTGCGTGTTTCCGAACATCGAGTCGTAGACGACGGCGACGACCATGAGCTTCTCCTCGTGTGAGACGGTTCCAAGGCGGGTCGATGACCCGCCTCCACTCTCAACCGTGGTCGTCGTCGGCAATAGGGTCTGAGGTCCCCACACGCCCCGCTCGGTAGGCCGCGACCGCGGCATTGATGGTGGCGTGAATGTTGGATGGTCCGATCACCGTCGCCAGTCCGGAGCGCTCCATCACGGCGACCACTTCCTTGTTCGCTCTGGCGACCGCTGTCTCGATGCCCTCGTTGAGGAGTTCTCCGTGGAGCTCGACGAGCTGATCGGCAGCGGTGGTGTCGAGCGACCCGATGCCCTCGAAGTCCAGGATCACGTGCGCCTCGCGACCCGGTGCCTCCTCACACGCCTCGAACACGCGTCGCCGGTAGTAGTCGGCATTGCCGAAGAACAACGGCGCGTCGAAGCGATACACGAGAAGGCCGGGCTCTGGGCGGGCTCGATCGTCAGCGATGTCGATCCAGCCGCCGAGCCCATCGGCTTGGCCGAGCAGCGCGTCATGGGGACGGCTCATCCTGAACAGGGCCACGAGGACCGACGCGACGAGCGCAACGAGGACACCGAGCAACAGGTCGGTCGTGATGATGGCGACGAACGTGATGACGGCGAGCGCGAGCTCTGCTCGGCTCACGGCGGCCAAGCGCCGGAACCCGTCCACGTCGATCACGGCGAAGGCCGCTGCCACCACGACGGCAGCCAGCGCCGGGCGGGGAATCTCGGCGAGCAACGGGCGGGCGAAGCTCAGCAGCAGCGCGACTGCGACGAGGGTGACCAACGACGACGCCTGGCTCTTCGTCCCGAGGCTGGCGGGCACCACCGAGCGAGAGGCGCTCGAAGAGATCGGAAACCCGCCGACGGCGCCCGACGCCACATTGATCGCCCCGACAGCGACCAGTTCCCGATTCGAATCGATGCGGTACCCCTGCTTCGAGGCGATCGATCGGGCCGTCAAGATGTTGTCCGTGTAGGCGATCAGCACGATGCCGGCGGCAGGGGCGACGAGATCGCGAACGTCGTCGAAACCGACCGAGGGGATCTCGACGGTCGGCAGTGCGGCGTCGATGTCACCGACCAATGACACGTCGATGCCGAACAGCGCGGTGGCGACCCCGGCCAGGACGAGACCGAGCAGCGCACCGGGCACCGCCGGAGCCGAACGACGCAGCCCCATGATCACCGCCAGCGTCGCGAGTCCGAGGCCGATGCTGGCCGGGTCGACATCAGCGACACGCCGAGCGAACTCGATGAACCGTGGCACCACGTCGCCCGCCTCGATCGAGATGCCACTCAGCGGACCGAGCTGGCTCGCCAGCAGGGTCACGCCGACGCCCGTGATGTAGCCGACGAGCACGGGTTTCGAGAGCAGGTCGGCGATGAAGCCGAGTCGAAGGGCTCCGGCGACCAGGGCGAACAATCCGACGAGGACGGCGAGCATCGCCATCAGTTGGCCATAGCGGCCGGGGTCCCCTGCGGCGAGCGGGGCGACGGCGAGCGCGGCGAGGACGGCCGTTCCCGGCTCGGGGCCCACTCCGAGATGGCGACTGGTTCCGATCAGGGCATAGACCGGCAATGCGACGAGGGCCGCCCGGAACCCGATTGCGGGGCCGAGACCGGCGAGCTCGGCGTAGGCCATCGCCTGGGGAACGAGCATCGCCGCGACCGTGAGACCGCCCAGCACATCGGGCCGCAACCAGGTCCGTCCGTAGTCTCCGGAACGGATCGCGCTGGGGAGTGAGGTTGCTGCGTCGACCACGCACCCGAACCTAGAGCCCGCGGCACGGGATGTGTCCCGATCGGGTCAGCCGCAACGCCAACGCCTGGCGAGTGAGGCTGCGACGAGTGACCTAGGGCCCTACCGGCGCAACGCCTCCGGCACGACGATCGCCCCATGAGCAGAATCATCGTGGGAATCGACGGATCAGCAGCTGCCACCGAGGCGTTCGAATGGGCGTACGCACACGCCGACGAGAGTGACACCCTCGTCGTGCTCCACACCTGGCGGATCTATCCGGTCGTCGGGTTGGAAGCCCCCATCTACAACCCATCGGACTTCGAGGGTGAGGCGCACCGCTTCGTCACCGAGTTCCTGGAGACGATCCCGACTCGTGACGATGGACCGACCATCGAACGCTCGGTCGTTCACGGCGCAGCGCCTCGGGTGCTCGTCGACGAGTCGGCACAGGCTGATCTCGTCGTCGTCGGCAGTCGGGGTCTCGGTGGCTTTCGAGGGGCCCTCCTCGGCAGCGTCAGCAACTACGTCGTGCATCACGCCGAGTGCCCCGCCGTGGTCGTCCCGAGCAACGAGGAGGATGGCGAACATGACTGATCCGACCCAAGCGATCGATCGTGAGCGGCGAGGCATCAGCGAGCTCGACGATGCGACGTGCTGGGAGCTCTTGCGCCGCGGCCGAGTCGGTCGTCTCGCCGTGTCGATCAAGAACCGTCCCGACATCTTCCCCGTCAACTATCGGGTCGACGACGATGCGATCGTGATCAAGACGGCTCCCGGCCTCAAGCTGGCGGCGGCGACCCTCGGGGCCGCTGTCGCCTTCGAGATCGATGAGCTCGACGAGGCGGCTCGGACCGGTGCGAGCGTCGTCGTGAAGGGACGGGCCGACGAGATCACGTCTCTCGGCGAGTTGTTTGGAGCCGATGCACTCGGTGTCGAGCCGTGGGCGAGCGGCCCGAAGAATCGCTTCTTCCGCCTCGTCCCCGATTCGGTCACCGGGCGCAGGATCGATTGATCCGCTGTCGATCGCGACCACACTGAGAGGGATGAACACGAGCGTTCCCGTCGGCCCGATCGTCACCCTCACCCTCAACCCAGCGCTCGACGTCGGCGCAGGCGTCGACGTCGTCGTCGCCAGCCACAAGCTTCGCTGCGACGCGCCAACAGCTGAGCCGGGAGGCGGTGGATTCAACGTCAGCCGGGTCTGTCAGCGTCTCGGACACGGCACCGTCGCTGTCGCTGCGCTCGGTGGACCGCTCGGCGTCCAACTCGAAAGCCTGGTGGAGAACGAAGGTCTCACCCTGCGACCCGTGGCCATCGAGGCATCGACCCGCCAATCGGTCACCATCGACGAGCGAGCGTCAGGCCAGCAGTTCCGGTTCGTGTTTCCGGGGCCGTCGCTCTCGGCCGCCGAGGTCGATGCATGCCTCCAGGCGACGGCCGACGCGGCGGAACACAGCCGATGCGTCGTCCTCTCGGGTTCGATGCCGACCGGTGTCGACACCGGAGCGATCGCCAGGCTGGCCGACGCCATTGGCGACACCACGCTGATCGTCGACACCTCCGGCTCGGCGCTGCGCGATGCGGTCGATGCCGGCGTCGACCTGGTGAAACCGAGCGCACGAGAGCTGGCCGGGCTCGTCGACCGCGAACTCGAAACCGAGAGCGACGTCGCAGCGGCCGCAGATGAGATCGTCGCCAACTCCTCTGTCGGTGCCGTGCTCGTCTCGATCGGGGCAGGCGGAGCGATCCTCGCCCAACGCAGTGGCGAACGGACGAGATTTCGAGCGCCGACCGTCAAGGTCGCGAGTGCGGTCGGTGCTGGCGATTCGCTCGTCGCCGGCGTCGCCTGTGGCATCCACGGCGGCGAATCGCTGCGAGATGCCGCGGCGTTCGGCATCGCGTGCGGCACGGCGGCGGTACTGAGCCCCGGAACCGAGCTCTGCCGGGTCGACGACGTCCACCGGCTGCACCCTGCGGTCACGCAGGAATGACCACGCCGGACACTCGTCCACCCAGCCACAGGAAGACCCCGTGATCGAACTTCCCCCATCGCCCGCCTCACCGAGCGAACTCGTCGAAGCCCTCGTCGATCAGCTCCCGGCGGGAGCAGACATCGTCCTTCCGATCTCGAACGGCGAACCCGTCGCGATCATGGACGAGCTCGAACGTCGAGCCGGACGGCTCGACGGTGTACGAGTCCATCAGATGCATGCACTGCGCGACCGGCCCTACCTCCACGGTGAGTACCGAGGCCACCTCGAGCACGTGTCGTGGTTCCTCTCGCACATCACCCGTCCCGCCTTCAAGGAGGGCGGCTGCGCATTCGCGCCAGCGAACTTCAGCGAGGTCCCGCAGTTCTTGCTCGAGAAGAATCCGGTCGTCGTTCTCGCCGCCGCGAGTCCGCCAGACCGGCACGGCTACTTCTCACTCGGCGTGTCGGCCGACTACACCGCAGCGCTGATCGGGCGCGTCCCGTTCGTGCTCGAGGTCAACGCATCGATGCCCCGCACGCACGGCGCCAATCGGCTGCACCGCAGCGAAGTGCTCGGCTTCTGCGAGGTCGATACGCCACTCATCGAGGTCCCGGCACCGCAGGTGTCTCCCGCCGATGCCACGATCGCCGAGCTCGTCGCCGAACGGATTCCGAACGGCGCCACGTTGCAGCTCGGCATCGGATCGATCCCCACCGGCGTCGCTCATCTCTTGGTCGATCACCGAGATCTCGGCGTGCACACCGAGTTGTTGTCCGACCCGGTCGTCGATCTCGTCGAATCCGGCGCGGTCACCGGTGTCCGGAAGAAGAGCTACCGCGGCCGAATCGTGACGACGTTCGCGCTCGGGTCGAAACGGCTCTATGACTTCTGCGACGGCAACGACCTGGTGCAGTTCCTGCCGGTCGACGAGGTCAACGACCCTCGCAAGATCGGCGAGGAGCCGAACTTCTGCTCGGTCAACGCAACGCTCGAGGTCGACCTCTTCGGCCAGTGCGCCTCCGAGACGCTCGGCTCGACCTACTGGTCGGGCAGCGGCGGGCAGGCCGACTTCGCCCGCGGGGCGCAGTACTCCGACGGCGGGCAGGGTTTCGTCGTGCTGCACAGCACGGCGAAGTCCGGATCGATCAGCCGCATCGTTCCGACGCTCACGAGCGGCGCAGTGGTGACCACCATGAAGAACACGGTCGACAACGTCGTCACCGAGTTCGGCGTCGCAGCGTTGCAGGGACGGACGCTGGCCGAACGGGCGACCGCCCTCATCGCCGTCGCTCATCCCGACCATCGAGACGAACTGGAGCGCGCCGCTCGCGAGCGCGGCGTGATCCGATGACGGCACACCTCGTACGGCAGCGCTGCTTCCAATCCATGGTCGATTGACACGGCGAGGGACCAAGTCCTCTAGTTCGCTCGCCCCGAATGCTCGACGGTGACGGGGAACCAACCGGCAACGAGAGGACCCTCATGGCCACGCCAGGCTCACCCGTCGACGTCATCGTCGTCGCTCTTCGAACTCGAAGCGACGAACGCGAGTTGCTCATGCCTGCTTCGGTGCTCGCCTCGTGGTTCGAGGTCCCCGTCGTGCTCGTCACGCCCGAAGCGGACCGCCTCGGTGAGTTGGAATCGCTGACCCGCGGGCTCGGCACACTCACTCGGATCCCTGCCGTGGCAGACGGCCCGTCGTTCCCGAGCGCGATCGTCGACTTCCTCACCGACCACGATGGGACGACGAGCGAGCGTGCGCTGATCGTCGCCTCCGCGACCGACACCGGTTTCGAGATCGCTCGCACCGCACCGTTCCCGACGTTCATTCCCACCGCGAGCAGCCGAGTTCGCCTGGCCACCGGACCCCTCGTGCTCGAACTCGCCGGCTCGTCGTCGGACACCGACGTACTCGCCACCGCCGCGATCTGGTCTCGCCCGCTGGGAGTCGGCGTGCGGATCGTGACCGAAGAGGGACCGAACACCGAGGCGATCGACGCCCGCGACCGGATGCACGCGCTCGGCGTCGACGCTGGCATCGATTCGCTCCGACCCCACGGTCTCGATCCGGCCGTGCTCGTCGCTCGAACTCGGATGGCAACCGCCCTCATCGTTCCCCAGGACCGCATCGATGAGCCTGCCTTTGCCCGAACGGCGACTCGTGAGGGGGTCTCGATCGTCGTCGCGCCGACGATGGCTGATCGATCGATCCACAGCCACCACGAGGAGTGGCACGACGAATGGGCGGAGTGGATGAATGCGCGTCCCGCCGCTTCGAGCGAGGGAGCCGTCGCGATCGAGCTCGATGCAGCGAGCTGTTGGGATCGATTGGGAGCGGCTCAAGTCGGCCGCATCGCCTACCTCGAGGACGGTTGGCCGACCATCGTGCCGGTCAACTTCTCGGTCGATGACGGCGCGGTGATCATCCGAAGCCTCGACGGGGGCAAAGCCAGAGCGGCGGAACGAGACGAGGTGGTGTGCCTGGAGATCGATGGCGTCGACCTCGACGACCGCACCGGCTGGAGTGTTCTCGCTCGAGGGCACCTTCGCGTGATCGACGACCCGGAAGCCCTGCGCGACGCATGGGCCAGCGACCCGGAGCCGTTCATCGCCTCACCGCGTTGGCGTTGGCTCCGCCTCGAACCGTTCACCGTGACGGGGCGTTCCCTCGAGCCCGCTGCGCAGGCGATGACACCCGCCGAGTAGCCGAGAACCGCCAGGTGTCGCATCACGCCAACCGACTCGCGTACGATCTGGCCCCGTTCACGACCGATGGGGACTGCCGTGTACCGAATCGACTGCTTGCAGTTCGCCAACTGGTCAGAGTCGATCTTTCGCGAGATGCGAGCCGGTGCGGTCGACGCCATTCATGTGACCATCGCGTACCACGAGTCGTTCCGCGAGACGGTCGCCGAGTTCTCGAAGTGGAACCGGTGGTTCGAGACGCACGACGACTTGATCCTGCTCGGCCGCACGGCCGCCGACGTCGACCGGGCCAGGGAGACGGGTCGCACGGCGATCTTCTTCGGGTTCCAGAATCCGTCCCCCATCGAGGCCGACATCGACCTCGTCGAGATCCTCCACACGCTCGGTGCCCGGTTCATGCAGCTGAGCTACAACAACCAATCGCTCCTGGCCACCGGCTGCTACGAGGCAGAGGATCCGGGCATCACCCGGATGGGTCGAGAGGTCATCCGCGAGATGAACCGGGTCGGCCTCGTCATCGACATGAGCCACTCCGCCGACCGATCGACGATCGAGGCGGCCGAGATCTCCGAGCGACCGATCGCCATCACACACGCCAACCCGCACGACTGGCATCCGGCCCTGCGGAACAAGCGGCCCGAGGTGATCCGAGCGGTCACCGAGGGCGGCGGCATGATGGGGTTCTCGCTCTACCCCCACCACCTGAAGGACAAGTCGGACTGCACCGTCGAGAGCTTCTGCCAGATGGTGGCCGACGCGGCGGAGACCTACGGCGTCGATCATTTCGGCATTGGAAGCGACCTGTGCCAGGACCAGCCGGACAGCATCGTCGAGTGGATGCGGGTCGGCCGATGGACCAAGACGATCGACTACGGCGAGGGTTCGGCTGCCGCCCCTGGCTTTCCCCCGCAGCCGTCGTGGTTCGGGTCGAATCTCGACTTCGGGAACATCCAGGTCGGCCTTGCCGAGGTCGGTTTCGACGAGGGCGACGTCGCCAAGCTGATGGGCGGTAACTGGTATCGCTTCTTCGCCGAGAACTTCGGGCCTGTCGGAGCGTCGGTATGACCTCGCCGTCGGAGGCTCCCGTGATCGACCGCCGTTCGCCGGATGCGGTCATGCGGCTCGAACGGATGGGCTCGTTCCACCAGTGCCGTCTGTCGTTCATGCGAACGCTGCTTCGTCGCATGAAGCACGAGGGCTGGACCTTCGAGCGACCTCGATTCGACATCGACGCGAACGGCGTCGGAACGGCGCTGTACAGCGCGACCACACCGACGAGGACCTACACACTCGTGGCGTTCGCTCACGACCTGCCAGACGACCTGCGTTCCGACCGGGTCATCGCGACCGCATGGGACACCACCTTCGCCCTCCACGACGGGGAGCCGACCGAAGCCGACATCGAACGGCTTCGAGCCAACGTGCCGTTGCAAGAAGCGGGCCGCGTCTCGGGAAGCGAGCTGACGCTGTCGCGGGCCAACCGCTCGGTCCGTCTGTGGTCGACGGTCATCGACACGCTCGCAGCGGGGCACCAACCCGACGCGGAGGCGATCGAATCGGTCGGCTATCTGATGAGGACGACCGCCGTCTACGGGAGCGGCAAGTTCGGTGCCGCCGATCGACAGTCCATCGCTGACCGCCCCGAGCTCCTCGCCCCATTCCAGGCCGAGATGCTCACGGTGTACCTCATCAGGACCTTCGTCATGGACCTGGTCGAACACCTCGCCGCCGCAGCGTCACCGGCCGCCGTCGCTCTCGACCCAGCGCTCCGACGACGCTTCGGCATCGGCAACTCGACCGGGCTGGGTATGGCTCCGTTCCTGTTGACCCACCCCCGCCTGATCAGCAACTGGGTGGCGGCGAGGGAAGAGGCACTGTTCCGGGTCCGGGCGGTCGAAGCGCCGTCCGACGACGAGACCGAGACGTTCCGACGATTCGTCGCACGCGCTCGGCGCGGTGTCGACACCTGGCACTCGGATCACCCGCTCCAACAGGCGAAGATCGCATCGCTCACCGAGGACCTCCGTCTCCTCACCGATCACCTCAGTACCCATCACGGCAGTACCGATCACCGCAGCACCGACCACCTCAGTACCGGAGCGCACGACGACGACCCGCTCGCCGTGTCGCACCCCTGGGACGCCCTGATCCGCTGGGCCGAGGCATCGCTGTCGGTCGAGGGACAGGAGTTGGTCGTCTCGCTGCTGTTGGAGCCATACGGCCACCTCGTCGACGATCTCACCGCCACCATGCACGCGGACGAATCGGCGCCGACCCCGATCGACGGCACGCTGCCGATCGCCGAGGTCAAAGCCCGCCTCGCCAGCCACTACGCCTGGGCCATCGACATCGACTGGGGACGCCCGGCGGCAGACGCCCGTGCGTGGTACGTCTCGGAAGAGAAGCTCGAACCTCGACTCGGCGAACGCCACGACGAGCCCGTTGGCGAGTTCGAGCAGCCGCTCCAGCCCGGACGCGACGCGGCCCGAATGTTCGACGCGCTCGCAGCCTGGGACGACACAGACCAGCTCGGACCGTTCCTTCGCTCGCACCCCGAGCACCGCCACATCGCCAGGCGACTGTTCGTGCTCGACCAGGCGCCGTACGGCGAGATCAGAGACAACACCATCGCGGACGACATGTTGCCCATCGATCTGCTGCGAGCGAAGCTGAGCTTCTTCGGGGCGACGCACTTCGACCCCCGGTCGGACCGCTGGGTTCGCATCAACATGTTCCGCGGCGCGCCGTTCCCTCACGAGCTGGCCACGGCCGATCCCGACGGGTGGACCTATCCCCCGGTCTCCGGGTCATCACTGTGACCGGTGCAATCGCATGACCGGTTCGACCGCATGACCGGTTCGGCGTGAACCTCTCACTCGGCGAGTACCGAGCGCTCGTTGCGAAGGCCTTCCGCGGCGCCGGCTATCACTGGGGGCTCACCGAGGAGGCAGCGCACGCCGCCTGCCAGCTCGTCGAACTCGGGATCGACAGCCCGGCGCTGATCACTCGGCTGCTCGAGCAGGTCGAACGTTCCGAACCGGTCGACCTGATGCCGGATCACGAGTGGAACTCGACCGGTGGCGGGCCGCTGTGCCCCATCTGCGTCGGGACCTCCATCGCCGACGGCGGCCGGGCCGACGGGATCGACATCGGCCCGACGTTCGAGCCGATCGTGATCGCCCCGTTCATTCGAGCGCTGATTCGGGCGGCCGAACCCTGTACCTACCGGATCGATTGGGTCGGCGGGGGCTGCGACGTCATGCTCGATTGGCTCGCGCCATTCGGCGATTTGCCCGGTCGACCGGTTCGAATCGCGGTGAGACGACTCGAAGGCGTCGTGCAGCCTCTCGAGGGCAGCGCCGACTCGGCTGTCCAGGTCCCGCGGTCACCCGAGCGGACACGCACCGCACGCGTCGAGCTCGATCCAACGGCACTGGCCACCCTCGAAGCGTTCGCCCACCGCGTGTACGCCCCAGCGACCGAAGCGAGCCGTCGTGCCGGCGCCGGCGGCGACCTGTGATCTGAAGAGCGCTGAACCCCGAATGGGCACAGTGCCCCGAATGGCACAGTCGTCAGCGCGCCCAGCTGATCGCGCTGCGAGCGATCCGCTCTGCGATGACCATCGGCGGCTCACCCTCCTCGTCGGCGAGCGCGAGCACGTCGAGGACCCGGTCATAGATGCCGAGAACTCGTTCGTGGATCTCGTCGAGGTCGGGGTCGGAGTAGACCGCCGGCCCTGCAGCGACGATGGCTCCGCTGCTGGCGATGACGTCGGGCACATAGGTGACGCCCGCTTCGAAGAGCTTGAGCGAGTTGGTCGGCTCGGCGAGCTGGTTGTTGGCCAGTCCACAGACGATGGGTGCCGCGATCTGCGAGACGACGGTTCGATCCAACGTGCCAGCGGTCGCACATGGAGCGAACACGTCCGCCTCATGGGTGTGGATGGCGCCCGGCTCGGCCACCGTGGCTCCGAACCGATCGACCGCCGCTTGGACGGCGTCGGACGACACATCCGAGACCACGAGCGACGCCCCGGCGTCGTGCAGCAACTCAGCAAGGCGTGTCCCGGCGCTCCCGACCCCCTGCAGGGCGATGGTGCGTCCCGCGAGATCACGCGAGCCGAAGACGTGCTGCGCTGCGGCTTGCATCGAGACGTAGGTACCGA
>CALLIQ010000561.1 GCA_938008925.1 uncultured Acidimicrobiales bacterium | reverse complement strand
CATCGCCCCAGCTGTCGCGGCGGATGCGGGGACGGCCGAGACCGCTGCGGCGGGGAGCGATGAGATCTGCCCGATCAGGCGGGTGCCGCTGGCGACGATCGGGCCCATGAAGGGGATGTTGGCCAGCCATGCGAACGGCCCTCGTACGGCGTTGAGCTGCCCGGTCGACAGGGTCAGGAAGGCGCGAACGGCATCGGGGTCGAAGTGCGTGCCGGCGGATCGGGTGAGCTCGGCGCGCGCTTCCTCGGGAGTCATCGGCGTCTTGTAGGACCGGGTGGCCGTCATCACCTCGTACGCGTCGGCGACGGCCACGATGCGGCCGGCGAGTGGGATGGACGAGCCAGCGAGTCCGAGCGGGTAGCCGGACCCGTCGTACTTCTCGTGGTGGGCCTGTGAGGCGAGAGCCCACGGGCCGAGGAAGCTGGCGACCGGGGCGATCAGGCGACCGCCTGCAGCGGGGTGGCCCTTGAGGATCTCCCACTCGCGTTGTTCGAGCTTCTCGACCTTGTTGAGGATCTCGGGTGGAACCGTGATCTTGCCGATGTCGTGGAGGAGCGCTCCCCACTGGAGCTTTTCGAGCTCTTCGCCCTCGATGTCGAGTTGCTCGCCGAGCATCCGGGCGTAGACCCGAACCCGTTCGCTGTGGCCCCGGGTTCGCCGATCGTGCTCGCCGACGGCCGTGGTGAGCAGCAGGATCTGCTCGGCAGCCGTGGTGACATCGGAGCTCAGCCCGCCGTCCCGAGCCGATTCGATCTCCCGTGCGAGCGAGCGGCTGCTCGAGGCGCGAATCGCCAGCTTGAAGCGCGACGGCGCCTGATCGGGAAAGGCGAGCGAGAGCTTGAGCAACGCGGCCAGCGGCAGCAGGCGATTGGCCAGCCGGTTCACGAGCGAAGCGATGGTGAAACCGACGAGGGCGATGGCGCCGAGCCGCCCGAGCGCCGGCAGCAGGGTCGTCGGCGTCGACGTCACCCGTAGCAACACGAACACGACGATCGTCGCGACCACCGTTGGCGCCAAGACGATGGCGAGGCGCAGCACGGTGCCGGCCCAGTCGCGCGACACCCAGGTGTTCGCGGAGACGGACGGGGCGGACATGCCATGGAAATCGACCGTTTCCTCAGTTTGCTTGAGTGGGTGGAACTCCAGTGCGAATAGGCATTTGGGCCGGTTGGAAGTCGGCAAAACTCCGTCCTCGCGACGCCGAACATCGCGTCCTCGTGCGGCGATCATTGCGTCCTCGGGAGGCCGAACTTCGGGTTGTCGGACGCCCGGCCTGTGATCGCGTCGCTACCGTGGCGGCGTGCTCGCCGTCGACCGACGAACCTGGCTCTCGATTCTCGCCGAAGCGTGGCGCGTCTACCCCGAAGAAGCATGTGGGGTCCTGGTCGCACGCCCCGGCATCGATCAGCCGATCGTGCGATTCGAGCCGGTGGCGAATGCCGCAGCGTCGAGTCGGGTCTTCACCCTCGACCCAAAGGGCTTCATGAAGGCCGAGCGTCGGGCCGATGACGACGGTCTCGAGGTGGTCGGCGTGGTCCACAGCCACACGCACACCGCCGCGTACCCGTCACCGACCGACGTCGCCGAGGCAACGACACCCCTCGTGCCGCCCACGTGGCACTGGGCCATCGTCTCGCTGGCGTGGGGATTCCCGGAGCTCCGGAGCTTCCGCGTGACCCCTGGTGAAGGCGATGTGGACACGTTGGCTGGAATAGCCGAAGAGCGGGTTGTGTTGTCCTAGAAGACATTCCCTACTATGTGAGTCGGGTTTGTCGGGAATAGCCCCCCGGATCTTCAGGAGACACCATGTCGTCAAGTGCACCTTCCTCAAGCGCACCGTCCTCAAGTGCAACGTCGTCAAGTGCAACGTCAGCAGCTGCCCCCCATCAGGACGTGAACCAGAGCGTGTCGGCGATTGCGACGGTGCGCCTCCCCACCGTGCTGCGCCCCCAGGCGGCAGGTCAGACCACCGTCGAGATCGCTGGAACGACCGTCGGCGAAGTCATTGCCAACCTGGTCGAGGCCTACCCCGGTCTCGGAGCGAGCGTGCTCGATGACGACGGCAACGTGCGGAAGTTCGTGAACCTCTACGTCGACGACGAGGACATCCGGTTCCTCGACGGACTCGGCACCGCCGTTGCCGACGGCGACGAAGTGGCCATCCTTCCGGCCGTCGCCGGAGGCTGAACATGGTCGTCGTTTCCTCGGTCACCGAGCTGATTGGGTCGACCCCCGTCGTCGATGTCTCCCAGCTCAGCCCCAACCCGTCGGTCAAGATCTACGCCAAGCTCGAAGGGCAGAACCCGGCCGGCTCGGTGAAGGATCGCATCGCGCTCGCGATGATCGAAGCGGCCGAGGAATCGGGCGAGCTCGTTCCCGGCAAGACGGTCATCGAGCCATCGTCGGGGAACACGGGCATCGCGCTCGCCATGATCTGCAAGACGCGGGGCTACCACCTCAAGATCGTCCTGCCCGAGAGCGTGACCATCGAACGCCGCCAAGTGCTCGAAGCGTTCGGCGCCGAGATCATTCCCTCTCCCGGAGAGGAAGGCTCGAACGGAGCCGTCGTTCGGGCTCAGCAGCTGTCTGAGGAGAACCCCGAGTGGGTCTTCCTCTACCAGTACGGCAACGAAGCCAACCCGACCGCCCACTACCGCACGACCGGTCCGGAAATCCTGGCCGACGTTCCCGAGATCACGCACTTCGTCGCCGGGCTCGGCACGAGCGGCACACTCATGGGCGTCGGGACCTACCTCAAGGAACACAAGCCCGAGGTGAAGATCTACGCGGTGGAGCCGCCGAGCGGGGAACGGGTCGAAGGCCTTCGTTCACTCGACGACGGCTACGTCCCGCCCGTGTTCGACAAGTGGGGCGGCATGGAGCTGCTCGACGGCAAGCGCATCGTTCGCCCCGCCGACTCGCTCACCTGGACCCGCCGTCTCGTCGCCGAAGCCGGCATCTTCGCCGGGATCAGCTCGGGCGCCGCGCTCGCCGGCGCGGCCAAGGTGGCCAAGCGCATCCCCGAGGGCGAAGAGGCATCCATCGTGTTCGTCGTCTGCGACGGGGCCTGGAAGTACCTGTCGACCGGCGCGTACACCGATCCACTCGACGACGTGATCGATCGTCTCGATGAGGTCATCTACTTCTGATCGGTGAGCGGTCCTAGTCTCCGGGCATGGAGTACTACGACCTCGGCGCCTACACCCGAACCATCACGACGGAGTCGCCCGATGCGCAGCTCTGGTTCGATCGCGGATTGAACTGGTTGTACGGGTTCAATCACGCCGAGGCCATCGCCTGTTTCGAAAGGGCGATCGAGGCCGACCCGACCTGCGCCATGGCCTATTGGGGCAAGGCGATCGGCCATGGGCCGAACTACAACCTGCCGTGGCACCTCATGGATCGGCGGTCTCGGTCGGCGAACCTCGAAGCGGCGTTCGACGCATCGGCGAGTGCCGCGGAACACCGAGCGTCGCTCACGCTCGGTGAGCAAGCGCTCGTCGACTCGCTCCAGGCTCGTTACCCCCAGCGGGAGACGATCAAGGACATGATGCCGTGGAATGAGGACTTCACGAATGTCATGCGAGAGGCCGTTGCGTCATTCCCCGAAGATCCCGACGTTCGGGCATCGTTCGTCGACGCGATCCTCAATGAGACCCCGTGGCAGATGTGGGATCTGAAGACCGGCGCCGTCGCCGAGGGGGCCGGCTCGATCGAAGCTCAGGAGGTGCTCGAGCACGCGTTCGGTGCCGACGCTGAGAGCGCTGGCGTGCCGGGTGCCTGGGATCACCCGGGCTTGTTGCACCTCTACGTCCATCTGATGGAGATGTCGCCGACGCCGGAGTTGGCGCTGCGGGCGGGCGACCGCCTCCGCGAGCTGGTGCCAGACGCTGGCCACTTGATCCACATGCCGACCCACATCGACGTGCTGTGCGGCAACTACCACGACACCGTCGTGTACAACCAGAAGGCCGTCGAAGCGGACCGTCGTTGGCTCGCGCGTGAGGGGCTGTTCAACGTCTACACGCTCTACCGGAACCACAACCACCACTTCGTGATCTACGGCGCCATGTTCTCCGGGCAGTACTCGGCGGCGATGGACGCCGCCGAAGAGTTGATCGAGACCATTCCCGAGGACTTCCTACGGATCGAGTCGCCACCGATGGCCGATTCGGCCGAGGCGTTCATCGCCATGAAGCAGCACGTGTTCGTGCGCTTCGGCAAGTGGCAGGAGATCATCGACGAGCCGCTGCCGGAAGACCCCGAGCTCTACCTGGCCACGACCGCGATCATGCTCTACACCAAGGCGCTCGCCCACTCGGCGCTCGGCAACATCGCCGAGGCCGAGGCTGCCAGGGAAGCGTTCCTCGCCGCCCGCGAGCTCGTGCCGGACTCGCGCCGTGTGCACAACAACACCGTGGTCGACCTGCTCCAGGTAGCCGAGGCCATGGTCGACGGCGAGCTCGAGTATCGGCGTGGCAACTTCGACGAGGCCTTCGCTCACCTTCGCCGAGCCGTCGAGCTCGAAGACAACCTTCTCTACGACGAGCCATGGGGATGGATGCAGCCGACCCGACACGCGCTCGGCGCGCTGCTCCTCGAGCAGGAGCGGTTCGACGAAGCTGAGGCGGTTTACCGAGCCGACCTCGGCCTCGACTCGACGCTCAGCCGCGCCAGCCAGCACCCGAACAACCTGTGGGCGCTCCACGGTCTGCACGAGTGCCTGGAGCGTCGCGGCGAAACGGTCGAGCGCGTCATCATCCGACAGCAGCTCGACATGGCCCTGGCCCGCTCGGAGGTCGAGGTGAAGGCGTCGTGCGCTTGCCATCAAGCGGCGATGGCCTAGTCCGGCGCAAAACAGAAAGAAGACCGGGCCATTGGCCCGGTCCCTTCCTACTTTGGTCATCACCCCAAACTTTTTCGGCCACCGGTGCAATCCCTTGCCCGTATCTGGTCCGGTGTCGAATCCCGCCGTGATTCGCCTTGCTGATCCGGTGGCCGAAGTGCTGAGGGTGAAGATAGGTTCGCGTTCCGTGGCTGCGCCAGTGATCGGGAAGCACCACCCATCAAGTTCGGCGGTCTATGGGCCGATCGGCCGAGTTGGGGCGGGTCGGGATGCCTGACGATCGCCCGATCGGCATGTTCGACAGCGGATTCGGCGGCCTCACCGTGGCTCGAGCCGCCATCGATCTGCTCCCAGCAGAAGACGTCGTCTACCTCGGCGACACCGGTCGCTACCCCTACGGATCTCGGCCACTCGACGAGGTGCGCGAGTTCGCCATCGAGATCGCCGATCACCTCGTCGCCACGCACGACATCAAGTTCCTGGTGGTCGCCTGCAACACGGCGACCGCAGCGGCCATGGACGTACTCGTCGACGAGTACGACATTCCGGTGCTCGGCGTGGTCGAGCCC
>CALLIQ010000560.1 GCA_938008925.1 uncultured Acidimicrobiales bacterium | reverse complement strand
TGACGTGATCGTCGAGTTCCCGACCGCCGAGATCTCTGAGCGGATGGCGGCTGGCGAGCGGTGGATCTCGGGCTCGAAGAACACGCTCACCGTGGTCGCACCCGACCAGCCTGGCCTCTTCGGAAAGATCGCCGGCGTCGTCGCGATGACCGGGCTCGAGGTGCTCCGAGCGAGCGCTCACTCCGAAGACGGCATGGCCGCCAACCAGGTGACGGTGCTCGACTCGTCGACCGGCCCGATCGACTGGGACGCCGTCGCCGGTCTGGTCGAACGAGCGCTCGACGGCCGGCTGGCCTTGTCGGCACGGGTCGCCCGGCGGCGCGACGTCTACGGACGTCATCAACGCCGCCTGTCGGCAGAACCGCCGCGCCGGCTGGTCAACGTCGACAACTCGATCTCCGACGTCGCGACCGTCGTCGACGTGCACGCACCGGACACGATCGGGCTGTTGTTCCGGATCACCCGTGCGCTCCAGGAGCTCCGCCTCGACATCCGGTCGGCCAAGGTGCAGACGCTCGGGCCAGAGGCGGTCGACAGCTTCTATCTGACCGACGTCGACGGCCAGAAGCTGACCGACGAGCTCCTGCTCGAAGAACTCGAGCTGGCTGTCCGCGAGGTGCTTGGCGATGAGTGATCCGTCCGGGGTCGGCCAACCCGTGTCCGAACAAGATCTGCTCCGGTGGGCGGAGTCGCTGGCCGGCATCGCCAGAACCGGTCTCGGGTTCACCGAGTCGTTGTACGAGCGCGAGCGCTACGAAGAGATCCTCCACGTCGCCGGCGACATCCGAGCTCGAGCGGAGGGTGGCGGCGAACCGGCCGAGCTCGCCGCCGAGTGGATGCGAGTGGTCGGCTCAGGGATTGGGGGCTATGTCACGCCGAAGATCGCCGTCGGTGCGGTCGTCGGCAACGACGATGGCGAGTTGTTGCTGATCCAGCGGGCCGACTCGGGCGTGTGGCTCTATCCCACGGGGTGGGCGGACGTCGGCTACTCGGCGGCCGAGGTGGCCGAGAAAGAGGTGTTCGAGGAGACCGGCATCGAGTGCGAGGTGGTGCGCCCGTTCGCCATTCTCGACGGACTCCAGCTCGGCTTCAGCCGAGTGCCGCTCTACTCGATCGTGTTTCAGTGTCGGGCGGTCGGCGGCGAGCTCTCGCATCACCCGCAGGAGTGCCTCGACGCGGGCTGGTTCAGCCGCGACGGCCTGCCGTCGCCGGTGGCGAGCGAGGATCGGTGGGTCGACCTCGCGTTTGCAGCTCTGGCGGGCGAGCCCTACGAAACCAGCTTCGATGCCGCCCGCCCTCAGGTCTGGCTGGCCTGAAGGGTCACTGGTCGCGCAGGAACTTCTCGAGGTCCTCGATCATCTCGGCGCTGGAGTCGGGCCGGAGCGACTCGTCGTAGGTGCGCTCGAGGCCCTCGATGTAGGCACGTGTCTCGGGATCGTCTTCGACGAGTTCGGTGATCTGGGTCTCGTAGTCGGCGGCTTCCTGCACGAGATCGCGGCCGAGGATCGGAATGTCGATGACCGAGCCGAGCCGATCGACCAATGCGAGCGCGGCCTTTGGCGAGTTCGCGTGGGGCACGTAGCTCGGGACCGTGCCCCACAGTGAGATCGTGGACAGGCCGGCGTTGTCGCACGCATCGTGCAATACGCCGACGATCCCGGTCGGGCCCTCGTAGCGCGATGGCTGGAGGTCGAACTGATCGCACAGGGCGGGATTGCCGCTGGTTCCGTAGATCGTCGTTGGACGTGAGTGGGCCACATCGGCGATGAGCGCACCGAGCGAGATCACGAGCTCGACACCGAGATGCTGGGCGACCTCGACGATCTGGGCGCTGAAGGTCCGCCAGCGAAGCTGCGGTTCGATTCCGGTGAAGACGATGAGGTCTCTCGACGCCGAGTCGATCCGGGCGACGGAGAACTCGTTCTCGGGCCACTCGATTCGGCGCTGTTCATTGCCGTCGATCGAGACGAACGGGCGGGTCGAGGTGAAGTCGTAGAACGGCTCCGGATCGATCGAGGCGATCGGTTGAGCATCGAAGCTGTCGGCGACGTGGCGGCTGGCCGAACTGGCCGACTCCCCGGCGTCGTTCCAGCCCTCGAACGCGACGACGAGCACCGGAGAACGAAGTGCTGTCCCGCTACCGCTCAGTTCGTCTGGCTCCCGCTGCCATTCGACGTGATCCACCCCCGGCACGCTACCGCTCAAACCACCCTCCATACTTGCAACGTGGACATCTATGAAGTCACTGAAGTCACGCCCGAGCTGATGGAGGCCTTCGATCGGCTGATCCCGCAGCTGTCGCGATCCAACCCTCCGCCCTCCGAAGAAGAGCTGGCGTTCATCATCGACTCGCCGGCGTCGGTGCTGCTCCTCGCCGAGGAGGACGGTGTGATCCTCGGCAGCCTCACCTTGGCGCTGTTCCGTATCCCGACCGCCATGCGAGCGTGGATCGAAGACGTGGTCGTCGACGATGCCGCCCGAGGCAAGGGTGTCGGCCGGGCGCTCAACGAAGCGGCGCTGGAGCGTGCTCGTGAAGCGGGTGCGGCGACCGTCGACCTGACGTCTCGGCCGAGCCGAGAGGCAGCGAACCGGCTCTACCAGCGCATCGGGTTCGAAAAGCGCGACACGAACGTCTACCGCTTCAACCTCTGATCTCGCCGTTGGCGGCTCATCGGCGGGACCGATCGCGGAAATCGGACGCCCGAATCGAACACATGTTCGATTCGCGGATAGGGTCCGGCGATGACCACGCCACACGCTCAGCCATCGACGAACGCCCCCTCGCACGGAGCGCCGATCACGCCGTCCGGCGCCTCGAACAATC
>CALLIQ010000559.1 GCA_938008925.1 uncultured Acidimicrobiales bacterium | reverse complement strand
TTCGTCACGAAAGGCTTTCTCGGGGGCCGACAACCCGAGCGCATCCGTGCACCCAGGCAGGCGGGAACCAGCCGGGCACGAAGCGTGTCGCCGAGTCATCACCTTTCCTTCGGCCCACTCCATGGTGGGCGCTCGTTCCATCCGGAACCGCGTCTGCTGCGGCGTACCAGCTTCGTCCTCATCTGTTTCCCGCGCATCTCCCTTGGTGCGACTCGTGAGGTATTCGAAAACATGTCAATCGCCGCCCGGCACGAGCCCAGCTCGTCCGAATCATCCAGTAACCCGCAAGCTCAAGCGACCGCCGCACCAACGCCTGCGTGGCGCACGGTTCGTCCTCGTTGGATCGTCGGGACCGCCATCGGTCTCGCTCTGATGTTCATGGCCACGAGCCTCGTGCTCGGCGTGAGCCCCGACCGAAGCGACGCCACCCCGGCCCACGACGACCAAATCGTCCGGCTCTACGTCACCGCGCTCGGCCGTCAGCCCGACGCCGAAGGTCTCGCCTACTGGAGTGCCCGCCGTGAGAGCGGCGAGTCCCTCGTCGACCTCGCTCGCGAGATGATCTCGCTGCCCGAGGCCATCGCCGTCAGCTCTGGCGACTTCATCGTCGATGCCTACCGCAACGGTCTCGGCCGTGACCCGGAGCCCGCTGGCTACGCCCACTGGAGCTCGTTCGACGATCCGGCCCAGGCCGTCGCTCAAATCGCCGACTCCACCGAGTCGCAGGCTCGAACCGGCACGCTGCCGCCGCCGGCGATTCCGCTCGTCGAGGTCAGCCCGGCACCGGTTCCCGGTGCCGCCACCAACATTCCGGCCGGCTGGGTCGACGGTGGCAACGGCATCTTCTTGCCGCCCGTCCTGCTCGACATTCGCTTCTGTGAGTCCCGAGACGACTACACCGCCGCCAACCGTCGCAGCTCGGCTCGTGGCGGCTATCAGTTCCTCACCGGAAGCTGGGCCTGGTACGGCCACGCCGATCGCTACGGCGTGACCTCCGCTGATCAGGCGACGCCTGCTCAGCAGGACGAAGCGGCGCTGCTCACCTGGCAACAGGACGGCACCCGTCCCTGGTACGCCAGCCGCCACTGCTGGGGCTGATCAGCACCAGCTTCGGCTGGGCTAGTGCCGAACCAACTGAATCAGACCGATCCGGGTCAGCGCGCTGAACCCGGTGAGGACACCGGCGATCGACATGTCGCTCAGCACCATCACGTTCGTGATGGCCATGGTGGCGACGAAGCTGATGATCAGCGCCATCGTCCATCCGACGAGCATCGGCGTTGCGTCGACGGGTTCGGCTGTGCGGGGACCGGGAACACGACGAGGTGCGCGGACGAAGCCGGATGGACGATGGGAGGGGCGGCGGCGGATCTTCACGGGCGGTGACTCCTGCTCTGGGCATTCGGTGCGGGTACTTGCTTGCGGGTGACTACTTGCGGGTGTTTGCCTGCGGGGGCACCCAGTTCTTCGGTCGATGTGCCCAAAAACCTTTAGGCCTTCTGTCCCAGAATCTGGGCCGGGTGGCCCAGCGCCTTGCTCTGATCGGTGTCTGGTGCGCGAGACTCGCCGCGTGGCCAACCAATCGAGTCTCGGCGATCACAACGCACTGACCGATCAGACGGTCGAGCTGTTGCAGACGATGATCCGCAACGCCTGCGTCAACGACGGCACGCCGGAGTCTGGTCAGGAGGTCCGCAACGCCGACACGCTCGAGCACTTCCTCGAGGGCAGCGGGCTCGACATCCAACGCTACGAGCCGACCCCTGGCCGAGTGTCGATCGTGGCCCGTATCGAGGGCAGCGACCCCGAGGCCAAGAGCCTGTGCTTGATGGGCCACACCGACGTCGTCCCCGTGAACGAGAGCGGATGGGACCGAGACCCATTCGGTGGCGAGCTGGTCGACATGCCCGATGGCAACGCCGAAGTGTGGGGCCGTGGCGCGGTCGACATGTTGAACATCACGGCATCCCAAGCCGTCGCCTTCAAGCGGTTGGCCCAGTCGGGGTTCAAACCGAAGGGCGATCTGATCTTCTTCGGCGTGGCCGACGAGGAGTCGGGGAGCACCCACGGCGCCCGATGGATGGCCGACAACGAGGCCGACGCGATCCGGGCCGACTATGTGCTCACCGAGAACGGCGGGTTGCACGGGGGGACGCCGAACGCACCGGTGATCAACGTGAACGTGGGGGAGAAGGGTGTCGCCTGGCGTCGGATCCGGGTGAAGGGAACGCCTGGCCACGGCTCGACGCCATTCCGCCGCAACAACGCGCTGGTGAAGGCGGCTGCCGTCATCAACCGCATCACCGAGTATCGGCCGCCGGCGACGTTCACCGAACTGTGGCGTGAGCGGGTGAGCACGCTGGGCATCTCAGAGGAACAACAGGCGGTGCTCCTCGACCCCGACGAGATCGACGACGTGCTCGACGCCATGCCGAACATCGGCTCGGCCGCCTATCTCTACTCGTGCACCCACACCACGTTCTCGTGCAACGTGATCGACGGTGGGCCGGAGATGAAGACCAACGTGAT
>CALLIQ010000558.1 GCA_938008925.1 uncultured Acidimicrobiales bacterium | reverse complement strand
CGATTCACGCAACCCCTGACCGCACAGCCCTCGGGCACGCTCGAGAGGATCAGGCGTAAGCCAGGATCATGAAGACGAACGCCGCTGCGAAGCCCAGGAGCATCGCCCAAGCCATGAGCAGGTGACGCAAACGGACCTTGCCGTTTGCCGTCGCCCGCCGAGCGAAACCTCGCGCCGCGACCAGCTCGGGCGCGATGACGTTCTCGGCGATGTTGTTTTCCATGCGACGAGAACGCAATGATCGCTTGGTTGGTTCCACATGAGCCGAGCGGCCAATGCAGAAGGGCACCTCGCCGCCTCGAGGTGGCACCAGATCACCCTCGAGATGCTTCCGATCCCTCGAGACCGAGCGTTGTCGCCAATGCGGCGACCCACCAGTCTCGAGTTGCGGCGTCGTCGACCGCAGCGCGGCCCGTGAGACCGGCACTGCGCCGAAAAGCGGCCCCGAACGCTGGTTCGGTCGCCAACGCCTGATGCAAGGCTGCGATGGCGATGCGAGTCTCGAAATCACTGGACGGTGCCGGAGTGCGCTCGGCGTGGAGTGCCTTGACGACGGGCTCGAGGAGCCCCACCCCACGGTCTCGCCAGCCGGCGCCGTGGAGGGCGAGCGCGAGCTCGGAAAACCCCGCTCGATACACGCCAGCGAGAGCCTCGAGAAGCTCACCGAGGCTCTCGCCCCCGGCGATCCACGATGACGACGCATCGTCGACGGCGGCCCTGAGTGCCCGGCCACCGTGGCGCAGAAGCTCGTGAAGCAGACCCTCGCGATCGCCGAAGTGATGACTCACACCAGCGTCGGTCATGCCCACTCTCCCGGCCACGCCTCGAATGGACACCGCGGCGACTCCGCCCTCGGCGAGAAGATCGGTTGCCGCCTGCAGGATCTCGTCCCGCGCTTCCTCGGGTGTCCGACGTCGTCTCGCCATGCCGCTCACTTTACCTTGACACTGCAAGGTATTACCCTACTTTGAGATGCCAAGGTAAGGAGCACGCCGGTGCTGACAGTCGACAGGCAACGATTCAGACTCGACCGCGGTGATGCCGTGATCATGGGAGACATTCATCGTCCGCCGCCGGTGATGGTCCTCCTTCACGCCGGGGGCGAGAACCGGCAGGTGTGGGAACCGGTCGTCGCCGAACTTCAACGGCGCTTCCCGATCGAGTGCCTGACGATCGACCAACGCGGCCACGGCGAGAGTTCGGGCGACCGAAATCGGTTTGCTCCGATCGTCGAGGACCTCACCGATGTCCTCCGCGCCCTCTCGCGACCCGCGATCCTCGTCGGATGCTCGCTCGGGGGACTCGCCGCTGTGGGCGCCGTCGCCGATCCGTCGGTCGCTCAATCCACTCTCGGCATCGTGCTCGTCGACGTGGTGGCCGACCTCCGGCCCGAACCGGTCTGGGTGTTCCTCGAACAAGCCGGCCTGCTCCCCGGAGCCGAGGAAATCGCTCGCGAGATCCTCGGGGTCGCCGGTGATCTCCACGACACCCTCGTCGCCTTCCCGGGACAGATCGCATTGGTCAAGGCGGAGACCTCCGCCATCTCCGTCGACGACGTCGAGCGACTCGCAGATGAGCGGCCGGACACAGAGGTCTTCGACGTGGCTGACACCGGCCATCTCATCGCACACGAGCAACCGCACGCGCTCGCGTCGGTCTTGGCGACGCTGGCAGCCGCGTGGCTGAACCCGCCAAACCATGGGCGATCACCAGCTGAGTCATCAGCCCAATCGTGACGTCACGGAATGCCGAGCGCCTGGCCGCCGCCCGCTGTCAATCGAGGACCGGGGTGCTGGTCGACCCGCTTCGAATCGCCAACTACGGTGCGCCGCCATCAACGAGTTCCTGACACCCCGCTCTCTTTCTCAATGACGCTCCAAGTTGTCGATGCCGCCGTGAGCGCCGGCGAACCAATCGTTGGGCATGTCAAGCCGAGCGGCGACCCTGCCACCATCGTCCTGATCCGAACTGAGCGAGCGGGTGAGGTGAACGAACGAACCGAGGTCACGAGGGTGACCTCAGAAGGGGGAACCGGCGCCTTCGAGTTGACGATTCCTCGATGGAGCACGCCAACGGTCAGGGGAAAGCATGTATCGGTCAATTGGCGACTGGAGTCCGGCGGAAAGTCTTCGGCCACCCTCCAGGTCCGGCGGGACCCGCAGGACAAGTGCACGACCTTCTACTCGACTGGAGAGGCGCCGCAGATCAAGTCCACGCTGTCTCGCCGAAATCACGAGTACATCTACAACGGCGGCATTCTCTTCCTCCTCTTCATCTTCGGGTTCTTCTACATCGAACGGGTCAGTCGAGATGCGTCGGCCCTTGGTCGGTTCGTCGGGCTCGGGATCATCGCCGCATGTGCGTTGGCATCGCTGGCGATCTGCCTCATGGCAGCCGGCACCCGTTGGCCCCGCACCATCGACGGCTTTGAGCCGACGTTCACACCAGATGTCGCTGAACGTGGCGGCATCGTCGAGCTCCGAACCTCGCAGACTCTGCCGACGGGGCTTCGCTTGCTCTGTATCGAGTCATATGGCGCACGAGTCGAATACCACCGGGAAGATGGACTCACCGGGACGAGGCCGGTCATGCAGCAGCACACGCATCCACCGATCTGGCCCACGCCGACCGCAAGCGGCTGCACGTTTCAACTTCCGAGCAATGCGTTGCCGAGCGTCCGCTGTGAAGCCGGTGACGTGATGTGGGTGGTTCGCCAGGGTGGACGGACGATTGGCCCGTGGGGACCATTTCGATTTCGCGACTGGGGAGTCGTTGTCCGATAGGTGCCCGGGGCGGGGATCGAACCCGCATGACCCTTGCGGGCCGGAGGGTTTTAAGCCCTCTGCGTCAGCCAGTTGCGCCACCCGGGCAAGACCGTGATCCTAGGCCCGACGAGCCGTCCGCCTCGGCACGGGATCTAGGCTCGCCACCATGGCCGTCGAGATCAATGCGATCACCTTCGTCACCGTCGACATGGCAGCGTCGGTGCGCTTCTACGAAGTGCTCGGTTTCGACGTCGCCTACGGCGGTTCCGACGAACCCTTCACCACGATGAAACTCGCGACGAACTTCGTGAACCTCCAGCACACCGGAGCCGAGCCTGGCCTCGGCTGGGGACGGGTCATCATCCACGTCGAAGACCCCGACGCCATTCACGCCGCAGCACGCACGGCGGGCTATCCATCCGCCACCGAGCCTGCGGATGCTCGCTGGGGTGAGCGCTACTTCCACATCCTCGATCCGAGCGGTCACGAACTCAGCTTCGCCAGGCGACTCGACGACGCTCCCCCGCCACAATCAGCCTCCGAGCTGACCCGGGACGTGCTTCGCCGCTATGAACACGATCTCTACAACGCCCGCGACCTCAGCCTCGTCCCCGAGCTCCTCGCCGACCCGATGGAACGCCATGACGCCGGCGGCGAGGTCACCGTCATGACCAACGTCGACTGCACGGCCAGGATCGGCGGGTTCTTCGAGCAATTCGAACGCCTGACGTTCCGGACGCTCCACCAGATCATCGACGGTCCGGTCGCTTCGTGGACCTACGAGCTCACCTTGACGGCGCACGACGGCACCGAATCGGTGATCTCGAGTATCGAGGTGTTCGAGGTGCTCGACGGTCGCATCACACGGGTGTGGAACGCCGAGCACACCCCCGGTCCCTGGAGTTCCTGACCCCCTGGTATTTGCCCCATGACGGGGCGGGTTGAACGGACCATCATGGAACGGTCCCTGACGGGACGGTTGCGCGGCGGCGCGATACGATCTTCCCGGTTGGCGTCGAAGCCACCGGGCGGCAGTACTGGTAGGAGGGACCATGGTGCGCGTCACAGGCGAAGCCACCGGAGGAAACGCGGGCTGGAAGTTCTGGCAACGCGTCCCCGCGGCCTCGCTCACCACCACTGCGTTCGGCGCGGTGGCATTGGCCTTCGTCATGGTCGCGTCCTATCTCGTCGTTCGAACCGAAGCGCGCTCCGAGTTCGATCTTCAACTCTCCGACGGCGCGGTCTGGCTCTCCTCGACCGAGCTCGGCGGTGTCTCGCTCCTCGACGGAGGCTCCGGCACCATCGTGGCGTCCCTCGGCGTGGCCAACCCCGGTGACGACTTCTCGGTCGAGCAGTGGGGCTCCGACGCCATCATCGTGAACCGCACCGACGGCACCGTCTCTCGGCTCGACGGCGCGGTGTGGAACATCGCGACCGGACGTGTGCAGTTCGGCGACGCGGGCCAACCGCTCGACGTCGTGACCGGCGACGAAGACGGCTGGGTCATGACCGCTGGCCAGGCAACACCCCTCGGCTTCGAC
>CALLIQ010000557.1 GCA_938008925.1 uncultured Acidimicrobiales bacterium | reverse complement strand
AAATGGTCGGGCCCGTCACGGACGGGTCGAGTAGATGGGTCACCGGCAGCTGTTCGACGGTGGCGGCTCGAATCAGCTCGCTCGTTCTCGCGATCTCGGCGCCATTGGCTGCGTCGAGGGACACGCCGAGGGCGTCGGCGTCGGCGATCACGTAGAACATGCCGCCCCACGCGATGTCGACGGTGACGGGGCCGAGGGTCGGTACCTCGACGGTCGCATCGAGATGGGCGGCATAGGCCGGCACGTTCTCGAAGGCCACGCTGGTCACCTTGCCGTTCTCACACGTGGCTCGAACACCGATGAGTCCCGCCGGCGCCTCGAGCGTCAGTTCGGTGACCGGTCCGACCATGTCGAGGATGCCGGTCTCCAACAGGGCGGTGACCACGCAGATCGTGTTGCTGCCGGACATCGGCGGGTACTCGGTCTGCTCCATGATGATGAAGCCGGCATCGGCCGCGGGATCGTCTGACGCCACGATGGCGTTGCAGCACAGGCCGGGATAACCCCTCGGCTCGCGCAACATCGCCAGTCTGATGTGATCGGCGTTGGCCTCGAGCCAGCGCATCTTCTCCATCATGGTCCCGGCGGGGAGCGAGGGCATGCCGCCGGTGATCACCCGACCAGGCTCACCCTCTGCATGGACGTCGACGGCGGTCAATCGCATCGGCGCATCATCGCATCAGCGGCACGGTCGGCAACGGACGCCCCGACGGCGAGACTGGTCCTGCCACCGCCAGCCGAGACTTCCAGCCCCAACTCCCAGCCCCAACTGCCAGCCCCAACTGCCAGCCCAGACCAGACCAGCCCCGATCCGAGAGACGATGCCGGTTCCCCACGCCGTCGCCCGATTCAACAAGCGCTACACGAACCGGTTCATCGAACCGGTCGTTCGTCGATTGCCCGGGTTCGCCGTGGTGCATCACGTCGGGCGACGCTCGGGGACGAACTACGCGACGCCGATCCGGCTCTTCTCTCGGGGCGACGGCTCATCGCTCGTCGTTCTCACCTACGGCGAACGAGCTGACTGGGTTCGCAACGTGATCGCGAGCGGGGGCGAGATCCAAGTCGGCGAAGGACGTCACCGACTGAGAACTGTCGAACTCGTCGACCGAGACACCGTCGCCGCCGAATTGCCCGCCATCGTGCGCCTCGCAACCCGTGTTCTGCGGATTGATCAGCTCCTCCGACTCGAGCACTGAGTTCCCCGTCAGGTGAACGGCGAATCGGGAAGATTGATCTTCGACACGACGAGGGCATCGACGGTCGCGAGATGCAACAGGAAGCTCCCGATGCCGGCGGCGCCCTGCATGTAGCCGGTCTGCTCCTCGACGAAGTCGGGCCGCGTCCGGTGTTCGGCCTGGGTCCACGACAGGAGACCGTCGGTCAGGGTGCTGGCCTCGAGGATCGACGCGCCGACCCGTTCGGCGAGCTCGCGATACTCCGGTCGGCCCGTGGCCCGGTACATCGACAGGGCGTAGTCGCCGATTCCGGCGTCACCGCAGCACTGCCCACGGTTGTGCCACAGTCCGCCCGATCGGGTCTCGGGTGCCCCCGTGGCCATGAGGCCAGCCATGTTGGCGTGCGCCCAGGTGAGCCAGCGCTCGTCTTCGGTGATCTCTTCGAGGAGGACCATCAGGCGGTCCGTGCCCGGCGGCCCGTGGCACACGCCGAGGTAGAAGAGGCCGGGGTTCTCGTCGGTGTGGCACACGAGGTGCCCGTCGCCGCTCGGTTCGGTCTTGGCCTCGACGTAGCCGGCCGCAGCGATCGCCGCGTCGAGAAAGCGAGGCTCGTCGGTGGCCCGGTAGAGGTCGGCGAAGAAGTAGCCCACCCCAGCGGCGCCGTGGGCGAAGTTTGGCGCCGTGAACGGAAACGGCATGTCGGCCATCATCAGCCAATTCGGTCCGTCGTCGGTCTCGATCGACATCTCGAGCAGTCGGTCGGCGGTTGCGATCGCCATGTCGAGGGCGTTCGGGACGAGACGCTGGCGGTGGGCGTAGAGGTAGCCGAGACCGGCGCCGGCGGCCCCGATGCTGAGGTCGAGCACTTCGCGATCGCCGGTGAGCCCGGTGATGTCGGAGAAGGGCATCGGTTCGATCCAGCCGATTCCGGCGCCGAGCGGCTCGGACTGAGCGGTCATTCGCTCCGTGGCCGTGGCGGCCGCGTCGCGGAACCGGCGCTCGCCGCTGGCCTTGGCCAACTCGTTGAGGACGAAGATGTAGGCCGGCCAGCCGCTGTAGAACCCGATGGTCACGAACGTCTCGTCTGCGAGATGGCGCACGATGTCGTCGCCGGCGCGCACCGCGGCGTCGATATGGTGCTGTTCGCCGGTCGCTCGGTGCAGCTCGAGGCGGAAGAGGACGATGCCGGCGCTGCCGTGATAGAGCGTTCGCGGGCCCGGCTTGGAACTCGCCGCCGTCCGTCGCCACCGCCCGTCTCCGCTGGCGCACGAATCGATGAACGCATCGACTTCCAGAACGTGATCGAGCGTGATCGCAGTGGTCATGTGGTTCCCCGGTTCTTTCCTCGGCGAACGCTACAGGGCTAGCGTTCGGCCATGAAGCTGGAGCCCACCTACCGCGAGGTCCCGCGACTCGAAGCCGGGTCACAGGCGAGTCTCGATCACTTGGAGTCCGAGGGGTTCGTCGTGATCGCCGGTGCACTCTCGGCGTCGGAGACTGCGACGGCGCTCGAGCTCACCTGGGATTATCTCGAGTCGCTCGGCACGGGAATTGACCGGACTGACGCCGCCACGTGGGACGACGACCGCTGGCCCGTCGCCGTGCACGGCGGGATCATCCCGAGCCAG
>CALLIQ010000556.1 GCA_938008925.1 uncultured Acidimicrobiales bacterium | reverse complement strand
GCTGGTTCTACAACCTCGAAGCCGACCCGAACATCACCATGCAAGACGGCCCCGAGCCGTGGGACGCCGTCGTACGGCGCGTCGAGGGAGACGAGCGGGCCGCCTGGTTCCAGCGCGGCATCGACGTCTTCCCGCCCTATGCGGAGTACCAGGCGAAGACCGACCGGGAAATCCCGGTCTTCATCGCCAGCGCTCGCTGACCGCTCCCTTGCTCAGAGATTCTTTCTGAGAGAGTCCTCGCTGAGAGCGCTCAGCAGCATCCGAAGGATCCGAAGGCTCAGAACCCGTCGATGATTGCGTTGAGCGTTGCGCTCGGACGCATGGCGGCGACGGCGAGCTCGTCGTCGGGGAAGTAGTAGCCGCCGATGTCCATCGGCTGGCCCTGCACCTCGTTCAACTCGGCCACGATGGTGTCCTCGTTCTCGGCGAGGGCCGCTGCCAGAGGAGCGAACCGCTCGGCCAAGGCCGCATCGGCGGTCTGGGCAGCCATCTCCTGCGCCCAGTAGAGGCCGAGGTAGAAGTGGCTGCCGCGGTTGTCGAGCTCATTGACCTTGCGGGACGGCGACTTGCCCGAAAGCAGCAACGTGCCGGTGGCGGCGTCGAGCGCATCGGCCAGCACCTGGGCCGCCGCGTTGTCGGATGACTCGGCGAGATGCTCGAGTGAGACAGCGAGAGCGAGGAACTCACCGAGGGAGTCCCAGCGGAGGTGGTTCTCCTTCTCGAACTGCTGCACGTGCTTCGGGGCGGAACCGCCGGCGCCGGTCTCGAACAAGCCGCCGCCCTTCATCAGCGGAACGATGGACAACATCTTGGCGCTGGTGCCGAGCTCGAGGATCGGGAACAGGTCGGTGAGGTAGTCGCGCAGCACGTTGCCGGTGACCGAGATCGTGTTCTCGCCAGCCGCGGCTCGCTCGAGTGAGAAGCGTGTGGCGTCGACGACGTTCATCACGCGGATGTCGAGGCCGTCGGTGTCGTGATCGGCGAGGTAGCCCTCGACCTTGGCGATGAGCTGTGCATCGTGGGCTCGCTCGGCGTCGAGCCAGAACACGGCCGGCCAGCCGGTGGCACGGGCTCGCGAGACGGCGAGCTTGACCCAGTCCTGGACGGGAAGGTCCTTGACGGTGCACATCCGCCAGATGTCGCCATCGGCGACGCTGTGCTCGTGGACGGTGTCGCCGGCGCTGTTCACGACCCGGACGGTGCCGGCTGCGACCTCGAAGGTCTTGTCGTGTGATCCGTATTCCTCGGCCTTCTGAGCCATGAGCCCGACATTCGGCACGGTGCCCATCGTGGTCGGGTCGAACGCGCCGTTCGCCCGGCAGAAGTCGATGGTCTCTGAGTAGAGCCCGGCATAGCTCGAATCGGGGATGACGGCCTTGGCATCTTGCTGATTGCCGTCGGTGTTCCACATCTGGCCCGAGGTGCGGATCATGGCCGGCATCGAGGCATCGATGATGACGTCGCTCGGCACGTGGAGGTTGGTGATGCCTCGGTCGGAATCGACCATGGCGAGGGCGGGCCCGTTCTCATAGGCGGCGGCGATGTCGGCTTCGATGGCGGCCTTGACGTCGGCCGGGAGCTCTTCGATCTCGTTGAGCAGGTTGCCGAAGCCGTTGTTCACATTGACGCCGGCTTCTTCGAGCGCGTCTGCGTGGTTGGCGAACACGTCGGCGAAGAACACGCGTACCGCGTGGCCGAAGATGATCGGGTCGGAGACCTTCATCATCGTGGCCTTCATGTGCAGCGAGAACAGCACACCCTTCGCCTTCGCATCGGCGACCTCGGCGGCGAGGAACTCGATCAGGGCGGCCTTCGACATGAACGTCGCGTCGACGACCTCACCAGCCAACACGCTCACGCCGTCCTTGAGGACGGTGATCGTGCCGTCCGCGGCCTCGTGCTCGATCCGGAGGCTGTCGTCGGCGGCCATCGTCGTCGAGCGTTCGTTCGACCGGAAGTCGTTCTCGCCCATGGTGGCCACGTGGGTGGCGGAGTCGCCGGCCCACGAACCCATCGAGTGGGGATTGGCCTTCGCGTAGTTCTTCACCGCGTTGGGTGCACGGCGGTCGGAGTTGCCCTCGCGCAGCACGGGGTTGACGGCTGAGCCCATCGCCTTGCCGTAGCGGGCGAGCGTGTCCTTGTCGGCGTCGGTCTCGGCTTCGTCGGGGTACTCGGGGAGCGCATAGCCCTTGGCCTGGAGCTCGGCGATGGTCGCCTTGAGCTGTGGGACCGACGCGGAGATGTTCGGCAGCTTGATGATGTTCGTGTCGGGGAACTGCGTGAGTTCGCCGAGCTCGGCGAGATGATCGGCCATCTGCTGGTCGGCGGGCAGCACATCGGCGAAGTTGGCGACGATGCGCCCGGCGAGGGAGATGTCTCGCGTCTCGACCGCGACGTCGGCGGCGCCGGTGAAGGCCTCGATGATCGGTAGGAACGAGCGGGTGGCGAGCGCCGGGGCTTCGTCGGTGTGGGTGTAGATGATCTTCGAGCTCATGGGGGTCGAGGCTAGCTCTACGGCACTAGCGTCCCGACGATGAAGGTCGAGACGATCACCACCCACGCCGTCGCTCCGCCAACGGGGATCGGCGGTGCGTTCTGGATCTTCGTGACCGTCACGACCGACACGGGCATCAGCGGCGTCGGCGAGTGCTACGGGATTCCGTTCGCTCCCTCGGTCGCGTGCGCCATGGTGGAGGACACCTTCGACCGCTACATCGCCGGTTCGTCGCCGCACGACGTCGAGGCGATGTATCGCCGGGTCTACTCGGCGGGCTTCACCCAGCGTCCGGATCCGACGCTCATGAGCGTGTTCAGCGGGATCGAGATGGCGATCTGGGACATCGCCGGCAAGGCCCTCGATCAGCCCGTCTACAACCTGCTCGGCGGGGCCTTTCACGACCGTCTCAGGACCTACACCTACCTCTATCCCGATGCTGACGGCGATGGCGCGGGCGACCCGTACCACGAGCCCGAGGCCGCAGCGGAGCGAGCTGCGCACTACGTCGAACAGGGTTGGACCGCCGTCAAACAGGACCCGGCTGGGCCCTACAGCTTCCAGGGCGGCCGAGAGCTCTCGCTCTACGAACTCGATCGCTGCGAGGCCAACGTGGCCGCAATCCGTGAGGCTGTCGGCGATCGGGCCGACATCTTGTTCGGAACGCACGGCCAGATGACCACCAGCTCGGCGATTCGTCTCGCCCGCCGCATCGAGCGATTCGACCCGCTCTGGTTCGAAGAACCGTGCCCGCCCGATCAGGTCGAGGCGATCGGTCGTGTGGCGGAGTCGACCACCATTCCCGTCGCCACCGGCGAACGCTTGACCACGAGAATCGAATTCCACCAGGTGCTCAAGGCCGGTGTGTCGATTCTCCAGCCTGACATCGGCCGTTCCGGTGGCGTGTGGGAGACGAAGAAGATCGCCACGCTCGCCGAGGTGTTCAATGCACAGATCGCGCCGCACATCTATTGCGGTCCGGTCGCGCATGCTGCTGCCGCTCACGTCGGCTTCTCGTCGCCGAACTTCTTGATCCTCGAGACGATCGACACCGAGTTCCACGCCGCCGTGCTCAAGTCAACGGTCGACTGGGATGACGGCTACCTGCGAGCACCAACCGGCCCCGGCCTCGGCGTCGAACTCGACGAAGCGGTCTTGGCTGCGAACCCGGTGACCGACGAGGGACCGTTGCATCTCGACATGTGTCAGGTGCCGCTCAGCTCGAACAACCGCAAAACGATCAGCGAGCTGTGAGCGACATGACCGAGCCATCGACTGCCGCCTTCACCGAGATCCCCGTCGTCGATCTCGCATCGAGGGCTTCTGGCAAGCGAGGATCCGAGTCGAGTCGAGCCGATACCGAGCTGGCTGCCGAGCTCACCGACATCTGCCATCGGATCGGATTCTTCGTCGTCGAGAACCACGGCATCTCGCACGAGTTGATCGACGACACGTTCGCGATGATGCACGAGTTCTTCTCACTGCCAGACGAGCACAAGCGTGCGATCGACAAGCACCGCTCGCGTCACTTCCGGGGCTGGGAGGCGGTGGGTACCGAGTTCACGAACGATCGTCCCGACATCCGAGAGCAGATCGACGTCTGGACTCCGCATCCGCCTCACGAGCCAGCGGTCGAGCCGCCGTTTCTCCGCCTGCTCGGGCCGAACCAGTGGATGCCCGACGAGCTGATCGCCGACCACGAGGCCCGATCGATGGCGTGGATCGACGCCCTGGCCGGTCTCGCCGACCGCCTGATGGGGCTGTTGTCGATCGGCCTCGGGTTGGACGAACACCACCTGCGGGCCATGTTCGGCGACCAGCCGATGTCGCTGGCCAAGTTCATCAGCTACCCGCCAACCCCCGCCGGTGGGGCTGGCGTCAACGCCCACCACGACGCTGGCTTCATCACGGTGCTCGCCGCCGGCGAAACGCCGGGACTCCAAGTCCAGAACCAGCTCGGCGATTGGGTCGACGTGCC
>CALLIQ010000555.1 GCA_938008925.1 uncultured Acidimicrobiales bacterium | reverse complement strand
ACGATGCCGAGCATGCCGATCAGAACGGCGACGAACTGTCCTCTGTTCATGGCGAGACCTCTTCGGTTGGGGATTCGGCGCCTGGGGTGTCGGTGCTCTGGCGACGCATCGTGACGTGGGGGATGCCGTCTTCGAGGAACTCGGGGCCATCGGCCTCGAACCCGAATCGGGCGTAGAACTCGACGAGATGGGCTTGGGCGTCGAGAACGATGCGGTGGGAACCCACGAGGGCGAGCGCAGCTTCCATCAACGTCGACGACAAGCCGGTACCTCGATGGTCGACGTGGGTGACCACCCGACCGATTCGCTTCTCGGTCTCGTCGCTCAGGATGCGAATGGCGGCGGCGACCGGGGCGTCGCCGGTCTGCGACTGGCTGCCCTGTGCTGCGCTGTTGGCCGTGGCGTGTGCGCCGCTGATCCAGAGGTGGGTCGTGTCCGGTGCGAGGTCGCGCCCGTCGATCTCGGGGTAGGGGCAGTTCTGTTCGACCACGAAGATGTCGACGCGCAGACGCAACAGGTCGTGGAGTTGCGCCGCGGTCAGATCCGGTCCGGCCGCCGACACGATGGAACCTTCGAACATGAGGTGCGACGGTACTTGCGTGGGTCGGGTCGATCGGGCCGCCTCGAGAGAGTTTCGATTTCGTTCAGATGTGTGATCGGCGCTTGAGTGTTGGGATGTTTCGTACCGGGCGTGCCGTCAACCCCTTCTTCTCCGGGGACTCCGGACCCGGCCCCGTCGAGTTGGCGTGGGAACAGATCAACGAGGAGGGCGAACCGCTCCTGCTCATCAACGGTCTCGGCTCGCCGCGCGTCGCGTACGAGCTCGGGTTCTGTGAGCTGCTCGCCGATGCTGGCTTCGCGGTTGCTCGATTCGACAACCGCGATCTCGGCGAGTCCACGCGCTGCCAAGGTGAGAAGCACCCATCGGAATCGACCTATGACCTCACCGACATGGCGCGCGACGCCGTCGCCGTACTCGATGACCTCGGGTGGGCTGATGCGTTCGTTCTCGGTCAATCGATGGGCGGGATGATCGCCCAACAACTCGTGATCGATGCGCCGGAGCGAGTGCGGTCGATGATCTCGTTGATGTCGAGCACGGGCGAGCGAGGCTTCGGCGCGCCGTCGAAGGAAGCGATGGCTGGGCTCATGGCCCGTGCTCCCGAAGAGCGTGAGGCGTGGCTCGACCATCGGGTGGAGACCGAGCGGTTGTGGGCGTCGCCCGAGCAGTGGGACCCGACGTGGGCCCGAGCCAAGGGAGAGCTGCTGTTCGATCACGGGGTCGACAGCGACGGTGCCGGGCGACAGTTCAAGGCCGTGGCCAATCGGTCGCGCGACGAGGCGCTCGCCGGCGTGTCGACGCCGACGCTCGTCTTGCACGGTTCTGCCGACACGCTCATCACGCCGAGCGGAGGTCGACACACGGCTGACGTGATTCCGGGCGCTCGATACGTCGAGATCGACGGCATGGGCCACGATCTCCACCCGCACTACTGGCAACGACTCGTCGACGAGGTCGCCACCTTCACCCTCAACTGACCCGTCACCTGTCACCTCCTCTGAGACACGACAGCTGCGGCCACCACCTCTGTCTCAGAGACACGACAGGTGCCGACGGCGGCTCAGCCCCATCTGACGGGCGTATCAGCTGACCGAGAGTCTGCGATCCACCTGTCACGTCTCTGAGGAGGTGACAGGTGGGGAGAAGCTCGTGGTTGGTGGGGAGTTGGGGTCGAAGGGTGGGGAGATTGCAGAGCGTGTGGCGCGCTCGGGGGCGCGTCGTCTTGGCCAGGTTCGCAGCAGCGTTCTAGTTTCTTCGCCCATGGGACCTCTTCAGGGCAAGACCGTCATCGAACTCGCCGGCATCGGCCCCGGCCCCTTCGCGGCGATGATGTTGTCGGACATGGGCGCGGAAGTGATCCGCGTCGATCGTGCCGGAGCGGTCACCGGTGCCGATCCTGCAACGCCTCCACCCGACGCGCTCACCCGCGGCCGCAAATCGATCGGCGTCGACCTCAAGAACCCCGACGGCGTCGAAGCCGTGCTGAAGATGGTGGAACAGGCCGACGCGCTGGTCGAAGGCTTCCGCCCGGGCGTGACCGAACGAATGGGCCTCGGCCCCGAGGACTGCCACGCCCGCAATCCCAAGCTCGTCTACGGCCGCATGACCGGCTGGGGTCAAGACGGCCCGTACGCCCAAGCCGCCGGACACGACATCAACTACATCTCGCTCGCCGGTGCGCTCGAGCCGATCGGCCGTGCCGGTGAGGCCCCGGTCCCGCCGCTCAACCTCGTCGGTGACTTCGGCGGTGGTGGCATGCTCCTCGCCTTCGGCGTCGCTTGTGGACTCGTCGAAGCCGGTCAGTCAGGCGAAGGCCAGGTGATCGACGCCGCCATGGTCGACGGTTCGGCCGTGCTCATGAACATGTTCTGGGGCATGAAGGCCATGGGCCTGTGGCAGCCCGAGCGGGGCACCAACATGCTCGACACCGGCGCCCACTTCTATGACGTCTACGAGTGCTCCGATCGGCTCTACATCTCGATCGGCTCGATCGAGCCGCAGTTCTACGCCGAGCTCCTCCGACTGTCCGGACTCGGCGAGGTCGATGACCTGCCCCGCCAGATGGATCGCGACCAGTGGCCAGCGATGAAGGTTCGCGTCGCCGAGTTGTTCAAGACCAAGACCCGCGCCGAGTGGTGCGAGCTCATGGAACACACCGACGTGTGCTTCGCGCCGGTGCTCTCGATGGAAGACGCCGCCCAACACCCGCACAACGTCGAGCGCAGCACGTTCGTCGAGGTCGGCGGCATGACCCAGGCCGCCCCCGCACCCCGCTTCAGTCGGACCGCCCCCGAGGTGCAGGGCCCCGCCGCTCATCCGGGTCAGCACACCGACGACGTGCTCGGTCGGTTCGGATTCGACGGCGACGCCATCGCCAAGCTGCGTGACGTCGGCGCCGTCGCCTGAGCCCTCACACAATCGACACACTCGTCTCGACCGACTCCGCCGACGCTGCGAAATCTCGCAGCCGGTGACGAAAAGCCGGCGCGTCCAGCGACACTGGGTCGATGTCGACGCTTGTCTGCTTCCACGCCCACCCCGATGACGAGGCGATCGCGACCGGTGGCCTGATGGCCAAGGCCGCAGCGGACGGGCATCGGGTCGTGCTCGTGTGCGCCACGCGCGGCGAGATGGGGGAGCCGCAAGAGGGTGTCCTCGACGAGGGTGAAGAACTCTGGGAACGTCGGATCGTCGAGTTGGCGAACGCCGCCGAGCTCCTCGGATCCGAGCCCCCGCGCTTCCTCGGCTACAAGGACTCCGGCATGATCGGCGAGCCGACCAACGACGATCCCGAGTGCTTCTGGCAGGCCGACGTCGACGAAGCCTCGGTTCGCTTGGCCTCGATCCTTCGCGACGTCGACGCCACCGTCCTCACCGTCTACGACGAGCACGGCGGCTATGGCCACCCCGACCACATCCAAGTCCATCGGGTCGGGCTCAAGGCGGCTGAGTTGGCTGGCATCGAGCACGTGTACGAGTCGACGATCAACCGCGATGCGGTTCGAGCGATGATCGAGTCAGCACCGGAGGGCATGGACGACGGCCCGTCCATCGCCGAGATCGACCAGTTCGGGACCCCGGAAGCCGACATCAGCTTCCTCGTCGACGTGAGCGCTTTCACCGAACAGAAGAAGGCGGCGATGATCGCCCATCGCAGCCAGATCGGTCCGGACAGCTTCTTCTTGCAGATGCCCGAGGAGACCTTCTCGATGGCCTTTGGCTTCGAGTCGTTCAACATCCCCGGCGTCGAGAACACCGGCGGTCCGCAGACCGTCGAGCTGCTGCCCGGCCTCGACTAACCCTTGAAGGTGGGTGCTAGCTCGGCAGTGCTCGATAGAGCACGTGGCGTTGGAGCGGGTGGCCGTCGTCGAGTTTGGGGTGGTCGAAGTCGCCGGAGCGATCCCTGACCATGCCGATGCGTTGCATCACTCGCTGGCTCGGGCGGTTCGCAACGGCGGTGAACGACAGGATCTCGGTCAGCTTGCACTGCTCGAACCCATACCAAAGGGCCGCACCGGCGGCCTCGGTCGCAAACCCCTGGCCCCAGGCGTCCGCCGCCAGTCGCCAGCCGATCTCAACACCCGGCAGGAACGGCACGTCGAAGTCCGCGTAGATGAGTCCGGTGCACCCGATGAACTCGCCGGTGTC
>CALLIQ010000554.1 GCA_938008925.1 uncultured Acidimicrobiales bacterium | reverse complement strand
GGTGGTCGGTTGGAAGTCCCAGGGGGTGTGTCGGCCCTGGCGCAGCGCGCCATCGACAGCCCGGCGGTCGCGTTGATTCGCGAGGACATCTCGGTGGATCTCGGCGACATCCCACCGCTCGTGCACCTCGGCCTCGAAGGCTGCGACCTCGGCGGCGTGAGTCTGATCGAGCGCGAGATTCGTCAGTTCTCGCGGATCGTCGATCAGGTCGAAGAGTTGCGCTCCGTCGGGCTCGGACCACACGAACTTCTTGGTGCCTCGGCGGATCATGAAGATCGGGGCGACCGCACCCTCGCCCAGGTACTCACCGACGACGGTTCGCTCCGGATCGGGTTCGTCGATGAACGGCAGCACGCTGGCGCCATCGCCCTCGTCGATGACGGGGTCGCTCTGGTGTGCGCCGGCGAGGTCGGCCAGCGTCGGGGCGATGTCGAGCAGGCTCGTGTGGGTCGACACCGTGCCCGCCTCGAAACGGCCGGGTGCGTGGATCACGAGCGGAATGCGAGTGCTCGCTTCGAAGAAGCTCATCTTGTACCAGAGCCCGCGCTCGCCGAGCATGTCGCCGTGATCGGCGGTGAACACGATCACCGTGTTCGACAGCATGTCGTGGCGTTCGAGCGTGTCGCGGATCTGTCCGATCCAGTGATCCACGTAGGAGACCGACGCGAGGTAGCCGTGGCGGGCGTTGCGGATCTGCTCGTCGGTCACCTCCGTCGTGTCGGCGGCGATCACGTGGCGGAGCCTGCGGCTGTGCGGGTCGAGCTCGTCGCCAGGAATCGGCCCGACCGCCGGCATTGGAATCTCGTCGTGGTCGTAGCGATCCCAGAACTCCTGGCGGGCGACGTAGGGGTCGTGCGGGTGGGTGAACGACGCAGTCACGAACCACGGGCGATCGTCGGGCGTGCGGGCCAGGTCGCGGAGCTTGCGGATGGTGCGGAAGCCGACGTCGTCGTCGTAGTCGAGCTGGTTGGAGGCATCGGCAACGCCGGCGTGGACGACGGAGTCGAGGTTGTGGAACCACCAGTCGAAGCGACCATCCGGATCGGTCCAGTCGGGCGTCCAGCCGAAGTCGGCCGGGTAGATGTCCGTGGTGAGGCGCTCCTCGTAGCCGTGGAGTTGGTCGGCGCCGACGAAGTGCATCTTGCCGATGAGCGACGTTTGGTACCCGGCGGAGCGCAGCGTGTGGGCGAAGGTCGGAATGGTCGACGGGAACTCCGAGGCGTTGTCGTAGGCGCCGATGCGAGAGTTGAGCTTGCCCGCCATCATGGCGAACCGAGCCGGCGCGCACAGTGGACTGTTCGAGTGCATCGATTCGAAGGTGACGCCCTCGGCGGCCAGGCGGTCGATGGCCGGCGTGTCGGCGAGCGGGAGCCACGGTGCGGCGAGCTGGTCTGCCATGAGCAACAAGATGTTCGGCTGGTCACTCATGAGCGAGGTCCTTTGTTCGAAGCGGCGTTCCGGGTGTCGGTGCTGGCTGTGCCGGGTTCGAGCATCCCGGTCACGAGGTCGATCAGGGCGCTGCGCTGGTCGTCGGATGGCGGAGCGAGGCCGAAGAGGTCGATCAGCCACAGTCCGTCGCCGACGACCCGGGCGAGCAGAGCCGCGGTCGGGTCGATGCCGTCGTCTCGCACGAGGCGTTCTTGCCAGGCGGCGAACTGTTTCTGGGCCGGAGCGAGCTCGCCCTCGTCGAGCGCGGCCGACGCGAAGATGCCTTGACGAGCACCCGACTCTCGGTGCTCGCCGGAACGTACGAACTCGAGGTAGGCCCGAGCGAAGGCTCCCGGTTCGTCGGAGGCCGTCAGTTCACGGAGTGAGTCATCGGCCCGCACGAGCGTGTCGTCGAGGAGGGCGACCACGAGCTCCTGTTTGGTGGCGAAGTGGTAGAGCAACCCACCCTTGCTGACGCCGGCCTCAGCGGCGACCCGCTCGAGCGTCAGGTTGGCGACGCCATCGCGCCGCACCACTTCGTCGGCGGCCGCGAGCAGTGAAGCCCGCGTTCTGGCGGCCTTCTCGCGCCGGCCATCGCGCTCGGTGTCAGGTGTGCGGTTGCTGGCCGACGGAACGGTCACAGGCGACAGTTAACTGTACCGGCTGGACGGTGTACAGTCTTTGCGTGCCGACCTCCACCCCGTCATCGTCTCCATCGTCATCGACGAGTGACGAGAGCTACGACTACATCGTGATCGGCGGCGGTTCCGCCGGCTGCGCGCTGGCCAACCGCCTCAGCGCCGACCCCGCCAACCGCGTGCTCGTGCTCGAGGCCGGCCGGATGGACTGGCGATGGGACGTCTTCATCCACATGCCCGCCGCGCTCGCTTACCCGATCGGCAGCCGGTTCTACGACTGGAAGTACGAGAGCGAGCCCGAGCCCTATATGGGCGGTCGCCGGGTCTACCACGCACGGGGCAAGGTGCTCGGCGGCTCGTCGAGCATCAACGGCATGATCTTCCAGCGTGGCAACCCAGCCGACTACGAGAAGTGGGCCGACCTGCCGGGGATGGCGAATTGGGGCTACGCC
>CALLIQ010000553.1 GCA_938008925.1 uncultured Acidimicrobiales bacterium | reverse complement strand
GCGTCACGGATGGCGCTGTAGACCGACGTGATGGCCTCGGCTTCACCAGCTGCGACCACTTCCTGACGGAACTGCTCGGCTTCGGCGTTGGTGCGGATGGCCTGCGCCTCACCCTCGGCGTTGAGGATGTCGCGCTGCTTTTGACCCTCGGCGGTGAGGATGGCGGCAGTCTTCTCACCTTCGGCTCGGGTGACGGCCGCTTCGCGGGCACCTTCGGCCTCGGTGACGACCGCACGACGTGTGCGCTCGGCCTTCATCTGCTCGTGCATGGCGTTCATGACGTCTTGCGGGGGGTCGATCCGCTGGATCTCGACTCGCACGACTCGAACGCCCCACTTGTCGGTGGCTTCATCGAGGATCTGGCGAAGCGTGCCGTTGACTCGCTCACGTGAGGTGAACGCCTCGTCGAGGCTCATCTCGCCGACGACGTTACGCAGGTTGGTCTGCGCCAACTTGGTGACGGCCAGCATGAAGTTGCTCACGTTGTAGAGCAGTCGCTGTGGATCGGTCGGCTCGAAGTAGACGACCGCGTCGACCGCAGCGGTCACGTTGTCCTTCGTGATGACTTCCTGCGGTGGAACGTCGATGACCTGCTCGCGCATGTCGACCTTCCGCATGCGGTCGACGAAGGGATAGATGAGCCGGAGGCCGGGGTCGACCGTCTCCTTGTATTTGCCGAGTCGTTCGATCACCCCTCGTTGGTAGGGGTGCACGATGCGCACGCCGGCAGCGACGTACACGAGAAGCAACAGAATGATCAGGGCGAGAACGCCGAACAGAGCGGCAATCATTGGAGCTCACTTTCCTTTTGTTTGAAGAACCTGCGATGGGGAACCGGGCGAGCGTGGCGGGTCACGCCAGGCCGTCGAGGCCCGTGTCGTTCGACGGCTCGACGACGACTCGAGTGCCTTCGACAGCCACAACGCGAATGTCGACTCCGGCGGGCACGCCCATGCCGTCGCGGCCTTGGGCTCGCCACTCCTCGCCGCCGAGTCGGACCATGCCGGTGCCGGCGCCGCCGGCGGGAATGGCAGCGCTGACCACACCGGGGTGGTCGATGAGACGGTTGGCGCCGATGCCGGTCGGGTTGGGGAAGTCGAGATCGAGTTTGCGTGCGAGGGGACGCATCGCGATGAAGGCGATGATCGACGCAACGATGAAGAGCAGGAAGGTGACGATCACCGGGAGGCCGAAGAACCCGGCGAGCGCGGCCACCGTTGCACCGACTGCGAAGGGGGCGAGGAAGAACGACCCCGGCGAGACGATCTCGCCACCGGCGAACAACACGGCGACAGCGAGCCAGATGCCGCCCCACAGAATCGGATCGTCCATTGTGTCGACCTCCCGTCGAGCAACGTCCGCCCTTTGGCGTACGTACGGATCAGAACGGACCCCTCATCGATTAGGTTCCCACCTGAACGCAGGTTTCGCCCGGATGGTTCGAGCGACCCAGCTCGGTAGCGTTCTGGGATGGCCCGACTGCTCTCCGTGCACGCCCATCCCGACGACGAGGCCTCCAAGGGAGCGCCGACGGTCGCCAAGTACGTCGCCGAAGGACACGAGGCCGTCCTCGTGTGCTGCACCGGCGGCGAAGAGGGCGACATTCTGAACAAGGCCATGGACCGGCCCGAGGTGCGCGACAACCTGCCGGCCGTCCGAGCCGAAGAACTGCAGCGCTCGGTCGAAGCGATCGGCTTTCAGCACCTCGAGATGCTCGGCTATCGCGATTCGGGCATGGCCGACTCCGAGACCAACGAGAATCCCGCCTGCTTCGCCGCTGCCGACATCGACGAATCGACGGGGCGTCTCGTCGCCCTCATTCGTCAGTACCGGCCGCACGTGATCCTGACCTACTCAGACGACCAGCAGGGCTACTTGCACCCCGATCACTTGAAGGTGCACGACATCTCGGTGCTGGCGTTCGATCGTGCTGGCGACCCCGATTACTACCCCGACGCCGGGGAGCCCTGGACGCCGCTGAAGCTCTACTACTCGACGTGGAGTCGTGCCCGCCTCGAAGCGCATCACGAGACCTACCAGCGTCTCGGTCTCGAGTCGCCATACGACGAGAAGTGGTTCGCTCGCCCATCGCAAGATCACCGGATCACCACCAAGATCCCGATCCAGGAGTACTACGGCGCCCGGCGTGCTGCGCTGCTCGCCCATGCGACCCAGGTCGACCCGAACGAGAAGTTCTGGTTCGGTCTTCCCGACGACGAAGCAGCGGCCGCCTACCCGTTCGAGGACTTCATCCTCGCCAAGTCACTCGTCGACACCGAGCCCATCGAAGGCGACCTCTTCGCCGGTGTGCCGGCTGAATCCGGTGACGCAGACGAGACGGTGGCGGCCCGTGGCTGATCACTTCGACGACGCATTCGTCGACGCCCTCGTCAGCGCCAGCGCCGCACGGAGTGAGGTCGCTGGCTCGAGCGGTGTCGTCGGTCTCGGCATCGGCAAGAAGGTGCTCGCCACGCTCGAGATCGTCGACGGTCGCGTGGTCGGTTCGACCGATGCGGAGCCCGCGGTGACCATCGTGTTCACCGGCGCCCAGGTCGAGTCATGGAAGAGCGGCGAGCTCAACTTGTCGCAGGCCTACATGCGAGGCGACCTCAAGCCGGTCGGCCACACCGGGCCCCTCACCGCAGCGCTCGAGATCTTCGACGACGCCGACGTGGTCGCCGCTCTCGGCGCCTGATTCGGCTCACCGGGCGCTCGACCGCCTAGGGATCGCTTCGCCCATCCGCTGGCGTTCGAACGATCCGGATCCCGTGGCCGCGAACGATCTCGATCGCATCGCCGGACGGAGACGCGTCACGCAGTCGTCGGCGGAGTCGCTTGACGAGTGCCGTGACCGAATCGTCGGTGACGCCTTCGCCCGCAGCGTCTTCCCAGACCGTCGCGATGAGTTCGGAGCGTGACACGACCGCACCGTCGGCTGCATCGAGCGTCTTGAGAAGTCGGAGCTGTTGAGGTGACAGCGGCGGGTCGACGGGGCGGGCGTCGATACAGACATCGTCGTTGTTCGGATCGATCCACACGCCGGCGAGGCGTCCGAGACGAGGGACGGTTGGCGTCGCCATCGGGTCGCGGAAGACGAGTTCGATCACGCCAGCAATGAGGATGCGATCGTTGTCGGCGAGTCGGTGCGTAGTGCCAGGATCGATCATGACGC
>CALLIQ010000552.1 GCA_938008925.1 uncultured Acidimicrobiales bacterium | reverse complement strand
GTACCGAGTAGCGCTTCCGCCGGCATGGTCTTCGTGACCGAGATGTCTGGGGTTCCGGCGGCGGACACCGGCGGTGTCGATGACGTCGCCATGGTCGCAGCGACGACGACGAACGCCGCGAGGCATCGGAGAAGCGATCGGGTGCGTCGGCCTGAGCTGGGGCGAAGTCGATCGATAGACGTGGGGGCGATGGCCATCGTTCTCGGTGGATCCTGTGTTCGAGCGATACCGGACGATCGTGAAACGACAACAAGTCATCTGCTTCAACAATCGTCTTCGAAGTCGGCTCGAGAGGCCGAGAAGTGAGGGGGCGAGACGGCTTGCCCAACGGGCAGGACCGATTCGCTCAGTCGTACGCGCAAAAGTGCGTCAGGCGGTGGCCTCACCGATGAGCTCGATGGCCTCGTCGCTCATCTTCTTGCGCGTCTTGTCGATGATCGCCGCCAGGTGATCGGCGTCGAGCCGCCCGGTCATCGAGGTGAGCTGCGTTTGCAGGAACGCGAGGCATGCGACGTCTTCGAGGCGTTGTGTCTCGTGGTCGCTGCCGAGCAGTCCTCGCCGCAGCAACTCCTCGATCCGCTCGATCAACTCGCCGTCGCCACCGAGATCGGCGATCAGCGCTGCGCAGCTCGCCGCCTGATGTGCCTTGTTGTCGCGGCGCCAGCGGAGATAGCCAGCCCGGCCGGTCGGATAGTCGGCCCTGGCCAGCTCCCACCGGCGGAGGTGATGAGCCCTGGCCGCGATTGCCAGCGCTGGCGACGCGCCGGGCTCGAGCCGATCGAGCCAGGTGGTTGCCCGTTGGCCCTCGAGCCGCGCTCGAGGCTCATCGTCGATTCGGTTGGGATCGGCCGAATTCGCCTCGTCGATGGCGTCGAACGCGCGCTCGACGAGGTGGTGGGAGGCCGTCGTCGTCAGGTCGCGCACTCGGACTCACCGATGTCGGGGACGAACGGGGCGGTCTCGTCGAAGTCGATGTAGAACTCCGGCGCGTCGGCGGGCTCGGGGAACGCATCGAGATCTCGAAGCCCCGACGCGACCGACCTCGCACCGCCGGCCCGGTCGAGCCAGCTCCGGAACGCTTCGCCCGCCTCGCGCTCGTCGACGAATCGACGAAGCACCCGCACGGTCGCCTCGGCCGCCGTCTTCGCGGGAAGCCGCAGCGCCTTGTCACCGAAGTGGATCGTCTCCTGTCCGACGTAGCCACCCAGCAGCATCTGATAGCCCGGGGCGGACTGTCCGTGCGCTCGCCGCTCCACCCCGAAGAAGCCGATGTCGGCCACGTGATGTTGCCCGCACGAATTCATGCAACCCGAGATGTTGATGCGAACACCGCCGACCTCGTCGAGCCCCTCCGCTGCGAGGGCTTCGCCGATCGCCTTGGCGAGACCGCGACTCTGGGTGACGGCGAGACCGCACGTGTCCGCACCGGGGCACGACACGACATCGCGGACGAGCTCGGCTCCGGGCTGCGCCATGCCGAGCTCGGTCAGGCGATCGAACAACGCTGGGAGTTGTGCTTCGTCGAGGTCGCGCAGCACGACGTTCTGGCGGTTCGACACGCGGGCGTCGACCGCGAACTCGCGCACGATCGAGCCGAGCCCTCGCAGCTGTGCTGCGGTCACGTCGCCGAGCTCGCACCACGCGTAGGCCGACACGGTGCCGTTGGCGACGCCGCGCACGACGTTCGCTGCTTCCCAGCGATCGAAATCGGCAGTGGTCGCCCGGGCCCCGATGATGACGGACACGCCCTGACCGACCGGGGTCGGCGCTCCGGATGTGAGTGCGGCGAGGCCCGCAGGTTCGTCGCCTCGTTCGGCGACGACGTCGGGAATGCCGCCCGGCCAGGTCGCCGAGGCCGGCAAGAGCTTCCGCGTGGCCAAGATCCGCCGCTGGGTCTCTTCCCAGCCGAGTTCGTCGACCACCCATTTCATACGGGCCCGCAGCTTGTTGTCTCGATTGCCCGTCTGGTCGAACACCCGAAGGATCGATTCGAGGGTGGGCATGAGGTCTTCCTTCGCCGTGAAGTCCTCGACAGCGAGCGCCGCGTGGGGGCTCGCCCCGAGGCCGCCTGCCACGAAGACCCGGAAGCCGGCTTCGATCGAACCGTCGTCGCGTTGACGGGTGACGGCAATGACGCCCGCGTCGTTGAACATCGCCTGGCCGCAGTCGGTCTCACACCCCGAGAAGTTGATCTTGAACTTGCGGGGGAGGCGCTGACCCAGCGGGTTACGCAGGAAGTGCTCGTTCGCTGCGTCGGCCCATGCGCTGATGTCGATGACTTCGAACGGGCATGCTCCGGCGAGGTGGCAGCCCTGCACGTTTCGGACCGTGTCACCGCACGCCTCGCGACTCGACAGTCCGACGGCGCCGAGATGTTCGAGGAACTCGGGGATGTCGGGCAGCTGCACGAAGTGCATTTGGATGTTCTGGCGCGTCGTGATGTGGGCCCAGCCGCGGGAATAGCGCTCGGTGAGATCGGCGATCGTGTCGAACTGCTCGGCGCTGACGGCGCCGTATGGCATGCGGATGCGAACCATCTGGTTCTGGCCACCCTGGCGTTGGCCGTAGATGCCGTTCGTCAATCGGAAGACTCGAAAGACGTCTTCGTCGATCTGCCCGGCGAGGTAGCCGTCGAGCATCCGGCGGAACTTGGCGATGTCCGCCTTGATCTCGGGATCGGTGACGACCGGTGTCGGGGTCGAGCGCGCGGTTCCTGTGTTCGCGTCGGAGGTCGAGTGAGGGACGTTGGTCAGGGCCATTGCGAGGTCTCCGGTGTCGGCGAGGTCTGGGTTTGGGAGGTCTGGGTTTGAGAGGTCTGGGTCTGGGAGGTCTGGTTTGGCGAGTGGGGTGTGAGTGAGATCGGCTCGAGCGCGTTGGTGAGTTGCTCGGGGATGACGGGGTGTGCTGCGACGTCGCCGATGACGAGAATCGCTGGGTTCGGGACGGGTCGGCGGCCGAGGTCGGCGAGCGTCATGAGGTTCGTCTGTTGGTCGGGCGTCGTGGCTTTGACGACCGTGGCGACCGGGGTGTCCTCTCGCATGCCGCCTGCGACGAGTCGGTCGCGCACGTCGCCGGCTCGTCGCGCCCCCATCAAGACGACGATGGTGGTGTTGAGGGTTGCAAGGGCGTCCCAGTTGACGCCGTTGTCATTCGCCGGGTCTTCGTGGGCCGTCACCACCGTGAACCCGCTGGCGACCCCGCGGTGCGTGACCGGGATTCCGGCCGCGGCAGGGCCGGCGATCGACGAGCTGATCCCGGGGACGACGGTGACGTCGATTCCGGCCGCTCGGAGGTCGATGGCCTCCTCGCCCCCGCGCCCGAAGATGAACGGATCGCCGCCCTTCAGCCTCACGACGTGCTCGAAGCGCCGGCCGCGGTCGATGAGGATGCGATTGATCTCGGTCTGGGTGGTCCGGTGACCGTTCGGATTCTTGCCGACGTCGATCAGTTCGGCCCACGGTGGGGCCATCGCCAGGATCTCGTCGCCGACGAGTCGATCGTGTACGACGACGTCCGCCGATCGCAGCAGGCGCGCTGCTTTGCGGGTGAGGAGCTCGGGGTCGCCGGGGCCCGCTCCGACCAGATGCACGGTCATCGCGACACCGCCAGCGATCTCGGTTGGTCGGCCAGCCCGAGGTGGTCGCGCAGTCTGGCTCGTGCTCCGGCGTCGTCGCCCATGGCCACGAGGTCGAACACGCCGTCATCGAGCGCCTCGATCCAGCCGCGGACCTCGCTCGTTCCGAAGGTGGCTCGCGCCTCGGCCCGGACGTCGGCCAGGAGGTCGAGCAGGCGGGTGTAGCGCTCATCGAATTCGGACTCGAAGCGCTGGCGCAGCCACATGGCGAGCGCAGGGCTCCGGCCGGCCGTCGACACCGAGACGGTGAGATCGCCCTGTCGAGTGACCGACGGGAGCGTGAAGGCGCAATTGATCGGGTCGTCGGCGGAGTTCACCCACACGCCACTCGCTTCCCCGTCGGCGTAGACCTGCGCATTGACGGCGGGGTCGTCGGTACAGGTGATGGCGAGAAAGAAGCCCGTGAGGTCGCCCGTGCGATAGGGCCGCTCCAGCGGGGTGACGTCGGGGAGTTCGAGGATTTCCCGGCGGATCGTCGGAGCGATCACGACGAGATGGGCGCCGGCTCGGAGGAGTCCTTGGATCTTCCTGATGGCCACGTTGCCACCGCCGACGACGAGGCAAGGCCGTTCGTCGAGGACGAGATTCACGGGGTAGTTGGGTGGTGATTCGGTTCGGGGCGACATCTGGGATTGCAGACAATCAGTCATCTTTGTCCGTATTTCCGATCGAAGTGGTCGGGTTTGATTCCGGCACCCTAAATCGAGATGTCGAGAAAACCCAACCGATTTGGTCGGGTTTTCGATCTCATCGCCGTCCGACGCACGAATGCCCGGGTCGGAACCTGAGGTTCCGACCCGGGCATGTGCCTCCCTGGTGGGGGTCTGACGAGTGGCGAGCCACTCAGTGCTGTGCAGGTGCTGGCGTGTGTCCTGCCGGCTCGCTCACTCGGAGTAGCTGCAGTAGTGGATCTCGCCGGCCTCGGCGTAGCAGGTAGTGCCGCCGGTGGGGAAGGGGACGAACGAGATCGTGTTGCCCGAGATGGACAGCGACTCGGCGCCAAAGCCGTCGCCAGCGATGTCCTCGGTCGGGAGCAGGTCGGCCCAGGTGCCCTTGAGTTCGAGCGTGCTCAGGTTGTCGAGGGTGGCGAGGTCGCCGGCCATGTAGGCGGTCACGAACGCCGAGCCGATGGCGTCGGCCGAGCCGTCGTTGCGGCTGAACAGCTCGTCGCATGCAAGCTCGACGCTCTGCTCGATGCAGTCACGAGCGACGTAGTGGAGAACCGCTGCGGTGTAGTCCACGTCTTCGTTGAGGTCGACCGGGTCGAGCCAGGCGGCGTTGACCCAGGCCTCGGTGCCGAACTCGGTGCCGATGAACCACCACACCGTGCCGTCGTCGCCGACGGCGCAGTCGAACTCGGTGAAGTAGGGGTAGGCGATGTCGCCGGCGAAGATGACCTCGACCGGCGTGCCGATCACGGGCTCGGTTCGGAGCTCGGCGTCGACGTAGGCCTGGTAGGTGTCGAGGACGGGGTAGTCGACGGAGTCGCACGCCCCGACGATGTAGGCGGGCTCAGGATCGGGCTGCGGAACGGGACGGGGCCTCGGGGCGGGGGCGTCATCGGAGGAGTCGTCTTCGGGGCTCTCGGGAGCCTCGGTGCGGTCGTTGTTGTTGTCGTCGTCGTCGTTGTTGTTGTCGTTGTTTGTGTCGTTGTCGCTGTCGTCGTTGGTGTTCTCGTCGTTGATGTTCTCGTCGTTGGGGGTCTCGTTCTTGGTGTTCTCTTCTTGGGCGATCGTGGTGCTGGTGGCCTTGGTTGCGTCGGCGTCGACGGCAGTGCCGCCGACCGAGCAGGCGCTGGCGGCGATGGCCATGACGCCGGCGAAGGCGAGTGCTCGGATAGAGCGCTTCTTGGTGCTCTTGGTGGCGGTCTTGGTGGTGTTGGCGGCGGTGGTCGTGGTGAACATTGCATGGTCCTCGTTCCGTGTGGTGTGCCGGGTTGTTCCGTGCACTGATCACACAATGAGGGAGGACCCCACGTTCGTTCTGTGAGGCGCTTCACAGAACGAGAAGTTTCTTTCGTCGGGCCATCGAGCCGTGGCCGACTGGCCCTCTGGGCTGCCGTCAGTCGAGCAAGCCTCGTTGGAGGATGAGGTAACCGTCGGCTGCGAACGGTTGCGCGAGTTCGGCCCCGAGCGGGCGTGGCCCGATTCCCCGCAGGACGCCCTGTTCGGTTCGCCACGAGGTCGCCCCGGGAGTGTCGAAGGTCCCGGGCGGCGCTTCCCAGACACGGCCCTGGCCGAGGCTGGCGAGTTCGGCGGGCGAACCGGTGAACAAGATCGAGCTTGCGCCGTCCGCCACCTCGGACGGTCGAGCGAACACGACGAGCAGGTCGGCCAACGCGGCAGCCTCGTCGAGGAAGTGGGTCGCCATCACGACGGTGGTCGCGTTGGCCAGCTCGGTGATCGCAGCCTTGGTGTTCAG
>CALLIQ010000551.1 GCA_938008925.1 uncultured Acidimicrobiales bacterium | reverse complement strand
AGCCGCCAAGGCCGAGGCGCCAGCAGTGCCGCCTCGCACCAAGGCCGGCAAGCCGATTCCGCCTCCTCCCGGCCCGCCGCGCACCAAGGCCGGCAAGCCGATTCCGCCTCCTCCCGGCGGTGGGCGCCCCGCGCCTCCCGGCGGCGGTGGTCGTCCCGGTGGCGGCGGAGGATTCCGCAGTGGTCCCGGTGGTGGCGGCGGTCCGCGCCCCGGCGGCTTCAACAACGGTCCTGGCGGCGGTGGCCCCGGTGGTCGTCCGGGTGGTCCCGGTGGTCGCCCAGGTGGCGGTCGTCCCGGTGGCGGCCCCAACCGAGGCCGTCCGCGTCGCAAGAGTCGTCGTCGTCGCAACCAAGAAGAACTCACCCCGATCGATGCGCCGTCCTACACGGCCGATGACGCTCCCGTCCCCGAGGGCGTCGTCGTCATCGAGCGTGCCTCGACCGCGCAAGATCTCGGTGCCAAGCTCAACCGAACCGCGGCCGACGTCGTGCGCTTCTTGCTCACCAACGGTGAAATGGTCACCGCGACGCAGTCGCTCAGCGATGAGCTGATCCAGCTCTTCGCCGAAGACATCGGTGCGGAGATCCGCCTCGTCGATCCCGGCGAGGAACAAGAAGTCGAATTGCTGAAGATCCTCGAGGTCGAGGCAGAAGACGACGACGAGGAATCGGCTGATTGGCCGATCCGTCCGCCGGTCATCACCGTGATGGGCCACGTCGACCACGGCAAGACGCTGCTGCTCGACCGCATTCGCCAGGCGAACGTGGTCGAAGGCGAAGCCGGCGGCATCACCCAGCACATCGGTGCGTACCAGGCCAACAACAACGGCGCGGTGCTCACCTTCATCGACACCCCGGGCCACGAGGCGTTCACCGCCATGCGTGCCCGCGGCGCCAACGCCACCGACATCGTCGTGCTGGTCGTCGCCGCCGACGATGGCGTGATGCCACAGACCATCGAGGCGCTCGACCACGCTCGGGCGGCCGAGGTGCCGATCATCGTGGCCGTCAACAAGATGGACCGCGAAGGCGCCGACCCCGATCGGGTCATGAGCCAGCTCGCCGAGCGTGAGCTCGTCCCCGAGCAGTGGAGCGGCGACACGATCTTCGTCCCGCTGTCGGCCATGACCGGTGACGGCATCGACGATCTGCTCGACAACCTCTCGATCATCGCCGAGGTCGAAGACCTGCGTGCGTCGCCAGAAGGACGAGCCTCCGGCACCGTCCTCGAGTCCTATCTCGACATCGGACGCGGCCCCGTCGCCACGATCTTGGTCGAGCGGGGAACGCTGTCGGTGGGCGATCCACTGGTGTCCGGCGCAGCCTGGGGCCGTGTTCGGGCCCTCATCAACGACCAGGGCGAGAACATCGAGTCGGCTGGTCCGTCCACGCCGGTCCAGGTGCTCGGTCTCAACGACGTCGCCGAAGCGGGCAACACCTTCGTGGTGGCCCCCAACGAGAAGGTCGCTTCCAAGGTCGCCGACACCCGTGAGCACTGGCAGCGTCTCGCCAGCCTTGGCCGCGATGCCTCGGCAACCGGTGGCGGCGCCAAGCTCGAAGACATCTTCCAGCAGATCCAGGCCGGCGAAGCCGCCACGTTGAACCTCATCGTGAAGGCCGACGTCAACGGTTCGCTCGAAGCCGTCACCGACTCGCTCCGCAAGCTGGAGCGCGACGACGTGAAGCTCGCCTTCGTGTCCCGTTCTGTCGGCGGCATCACCGAGAACGACGTCTTGTTGGCGTCCACCTCGAACGCCACGATTCTCGGCTTCAACGTTCGTCCTGATCGCAAGGCCCGCACCTTGGCCGAGCAGGAAGACGTCGAGATCCGGAACTACGAGATCATCTACAAGCTCCTCGAGGACATCGAGAACGCCATGCTCGGCCTTCTCGCTCCGGAGTACGAAGAGGTCGTCACCGGTGAAGCCGAGGTCCGCGAGATCTTCCGAGCACCCAAGGTCGGCGGCATTGCCGGCTGCATGGTGCTCAGCGGCAAGATCACCCGTGGCTCCAAGGTTCGATTCCTCCGAGAGGGAACGATCATTTGGAAGGGCGCCGTGCAGTCGCTGCGCCGCTTCAAGGACGACGTCAACGAGGTCGCTTCTGGGTTCGAGTGCGGCATCGGCCTCACCGACTTCCAGGATCTCAAGGAAGGCGACGTCATCGAGACCTACGAGGAGCGGGAGATTCCCCGCACCTGAGCCGACCCGTTCGGTCGGCGGTGACCATGCATGTGCTCTCTCTTCGGATCGACCTTCGGGTCATCGATTCGTCGTCGCTGAAGGCAAAGCGCTCGGTCGTTCAGTCGATCGTGCGCACGCTCGACGGCTGGAAGGCCGTTGCCGCGGCCGAGGTCGACGCCCACGAGTTGTGGCAGCGAACGGTCATCGGTGTCTCGGTCGTCGGCGGGAACGTCGGCCACGTCGAGGACGTGGCCGACTCGGTCGAACGCTTCGTCTGGGCTCGCCCGGATGTCGAGGTGATCGAGATCGAGCGGCAGTGGGCTGAGGAACTGAACGGGGAGCGCGTCTGATGGCGAAGAACAAGGGTGGTGGGCGAGGCGGAGGCCGTCGTCCCAAGCAGACGACGAGCCGCCACTATCCACGGACGGCACGCCTCAACGCATTGCTCACCGAGATCGTCGGCGACTACTTCGAAGTGGTCGAGTACGACGAGGTTGGCGACGACGGCGTGGACCTCGGCTTCCTCACGGTCACCGGTGTCGTGGTCGACTCCGATCTCAACGTCGCCGAGGTGTTCTTCTCGATCTTCGACGATCAAGAAGACAACGATGCTGCCGTCCTGGCCGTGCTCGCCGACCACCGCAAGCCGGTCCAGCGAGCCATCGCCCAACAGGCCAAGCTCCGCAAGACGCCCGAAGTAGTGTTCACGTTCGATCCCGCCGTGCGGGCCGGAGCGAAGATCGATTCGATCCTGGCGACGCTCGACGATTCCGACGCCGATTCCGACGCCGATTCGGATTCCGACGCCGATTCCGAATCGATCGACTGAACGTGGCTCGTCGAGGCAAGGGAAAGCCGGACAGCGGGGCCACGGGCTGTCTCATCATCGACAAGCCGGCCGGATGCACGAGCCACGACGTGGTCGATCGGGTCCGCCGTGCGCTCGGCACCCGCAAGGTCGGACACGCCGGCACGCTCGACCCCGACGCAACCGGCGTGCTGGTTCTCGGTATTGGGGCCGGGACCAAGCTGTTGCAGTTCGTCACCGGTGCCGACAAGTCCTACGTCGGTGACGTCGTGTTCGGCGTCGAGACCTCGACGCTCGACGCAGCGGGTGAGGTCACGGCGACACACGACATGGCACTGGAGCCGGGCGCGGTGTCTGCCGCGACCGAGGCGTTCATCGGCGACATCGAGCAGATCCCACCGATGGTCTCGGCCGTGAAGGTCGATGGCAAGCGGCTTCATGAGCTCGCCCGAGAGGGCAAGGAGATCGAACGGGAACCCCGGCCGGTCACCGTGCACCGCTACGACGTGGAGCCGACCGCCGACCCGCTCGTCTACCGAGCGACCGTCGATTGCGGCAGCGGCACCTATGTGCGATCGCTCGCGGCCGACCTCGGCACGGCACTCGGTGGGGGAGCGCATCTGCGCGATCTCCGGCGAACCGCCGTCGGGTCCTTCACCCTCGACGACGCCGTGCCGCTCGACCGATTCGAAGACGATCCCACCGCGGCGCTGCATCCCGTCCGGTCGATGCTGCGAGACCTCCCGGCGATCGAGGTCGACGACGAAGTCGCTGCGCAGGTGCGCAACGGGCGTCCGCTCGGTCCATCCGGTGGTTCCGGTCAGCTCGTCATCGTTCACGACGATGTCGTGCTCGCGATCTATGAGGTCCGCGACGGCGAACTCAAGCCGCTGAAAGTGCTCCCGCAGAGCTGACCCCGCTACCTTCATGGCGGTGGAGATCATCCGCAATGCCGACGCCACGTCCGACGCCTCGAGCCATGCGCTGACCAT
>CALLIQ010000550.1 GCA_938008925.1 uncultured Acidimicrobiales bacterium | reverse complement strand
GCGAGCCGAAGGCCGAGGTGCACGGCACGCGCCTCGAGGTCGATCGTCGCCCGATGGCGATCGTGGTTCCCTACCTCGCCCTCGATGCCATCGCCGACCGGAACGACACCGCACCACGCCGGCGGCGCGGCGTGCTCGACGCGATCGGCCTTCGCCTCCGCCATTCCGATCGCGCCCTCCATCTCGAGCTGAGTCCGGAGCCACCGCTCGAGCGGGTCGTCTTCGACATCGCGGAGCAGTTCCGATGCGAAGCGCTGGCCGACCCGTTGCTGCTCGGGGTGCGTTCGAACACGACGGCCGCCTTCGACGACTGGAGCGAGGCGGCCCGCTCCGGCGGGATTGCCGAGACCGGCATCGGGCTTCTCGTCTATACCGCAACCCACCTCATGCGGTACCGCCTCCTCGGCATCGCCACCTCCGAGATGGTCGACGAGGTGATCGAATCCACGCGGTTCGCCCTGGCCAAGCTGGTCGGCCATGCGATGCGCGAACTGGCCCCGAACGTCGCCGACCAGCGAGCCTTCGCCGACCCGGCCCGCGAGATCGCCCGGTTGATCGCCGAAATGGCCGGAGACGGGCCCGATGCCGTCGTGCAAGTGTCCGAGGCCGTCACCCGCAACCGGCTGCTCATCCCGGTCGATTGGGACACCCTCGAAGAGGAACTCGCCGGGGCGGACAGCGACCTCGACACCGGCCCGCTCGTCGGATCGGACTATCGCGTGTTCTCCAGAGAGCACGACGTCGAGAAGACCGGCGCGAAGCTCTACCGCGAGAGCACACGCCAGCGCCTGCGGGTCGAGCTCGACGCACACGTTGCCGCGCAATCGGTCAGCGTCGCTCGTCTCGCACAGCGCCTGCAGCGAGTGTTTCCGGCCGTCCAGCTCGACGGTTGGAGCCATGGCGAAGACGATGGGCTGCTCGACCCCGGGCGGTTGTCGCAGATCGTCGTCGACCCGGCGAACCCGTTCGTGCGTCGTCTGCCTCGGGAGGTCCAGACGGGTGACGCCGTCGTCAGTTTCCTGATCGACACCAGCGGCTCGATGAAGGTCCAGCGCTTCGAGGCCGTGGCCGTCCTGGTCGACACGTTCGTTCGGGCGCTCGAGATGGCGCAGATCAAGTCCGAGGTGCTGGGCTTCACGACGGCGTCGTGGGGTGGTGGCAAGCCGCAGAACGAGTGGCGGGCAGCCGGCGAGGAATCAGATCCGGGCCGTCTCGCCGAACTCCAGCACATCGTCTACAAGAGCGCCGATCAGTCGTGGCGGCAGGCCCGACTCTCGATCGCGTCGATGCTCAAGACCGATCACTACCGCGAAGGGGTCGACGGCGAGGCCCTCGAGTGGGCGGCCGGGCGTCTCGCTCAGCGCACCGAGGCCCGTCGAGCGTTGGTGATGATCTCAGACGGGGTGCCGATGCAGACGGCGACGGCCAACCACAATCGCGACGGCTTTCTCGGCGACCACCTCCGCTCGGTCGCTCGGGCCGTCGAGACCGGGCGCCTCGGCTCGGTATCCGGTGGTGGCAGCCCCATCTCGCTGGGCGCGATCGGGATCGACCACGACCTCGCCGAGTTCGTCGCCAACTCGGTTCGGCTCGACCTCGCGGGCACGCTCACGATCGGGACCTACGACGTGCTCGACGCCCTCTTCACGACTGCAGGCAGGAGATGACGGCGACGTTCACGATGTCGTCGACGGAGCAGCCTCGCGACAGGTCGTGGAGGACTCCGTCGAGTCCTTGGAGGAGCGGCCCGAACGCCTGGGCTCCACCGAGCCGCTCGGTGATCTTGTATGCGATGTTGCCGGCGTCGAGGTCGGGGAACACGAACACGTTCGCCTGGCCGGCGACGGGCGAGTCCGGCGCCTTCGATGCGCCGATGGCCGGCACCCAGGCGGCGTCGAACTGGAGCTCACCGTCGATCGCGAGATCGGGTGCGAGCCGCTGTGCGGTTGCGGTGGCCTCGCGCACCTTGTCGACCCTGGGGTGCTCGGCCGAGCCCTTCGTCGAGAACGACAACATGGCGACGCGGGGGTCGAGGCCCGACAACTGAGCGAACGATGCCGCGCTGGCGATCGCGATCGACGCCAGTTGATCGGCGTCGGGATCGGGGAGCACGCCGCAGTCGCCGTAGACGATCGGGCGACCGTCGGGAAGGACGAAGAAGAAGCAGCTGCTCACCGCCGCGGCGCCATCGGCAACGCCGAGGATTCGGAGTCCGGCTCGGATCACGTCGGCGGTCGGCCGACTCGCCCCCGCAACGCACCCGTCAGCGTCGCCGGCCTTGACCATCAGCGCTGCGACGGCGAGCGGGTCGTCGAGGTCGACGGGCTTGGCGAGCGTTGCAGCCGCCGCCTCGACAGCGGGGGAGCGGTGGGTGGCGGCGTCGTCGATGACCGTTGCGATCGCCAGCCCATCCGCGTTCAGTCGCTCGGCTGCTTCGTTGGCTCGGGCATCGCCGGCGTCGGCGAGCACGATTCGTTTCGGGTTCGCCTCCGCGCGCCGGTACCACGTCTCCAGCACCGCGCCGTCGCTCATTGCGTCTCCGTTCGGCGTCGCTGCTGCTCGACCGGGCTCAGCCCTTGCCGCGCCACGGAATGAGCTTCGTCTCGGCCCACCGAAGGAGCACGTCCATCAACACGCCGAGGACGGCGATGACGATGATGCCGGCCACGACGACGTCGAGGCGGAAGAAGGGGCGTGCGGCGAAGATCATGGCGCCGAGACCGTCTTCGGCGCCGACGAGCTCGGCTGCGACGAGCGTTCCCCAGCACACGCCGAGTGCGACTCGGACGCCGGTGAACAGTTCGGGCAAGGCGTTCGGCAACAAGACCTTGGTGAGGACCTGCCGCTTGGATGCGCCGAGCGAGTATGCGGCACGCACCTTCGAGAGGTTGGCGGTCCGGACGCCCGAGCGGGCCGCGATGATCATGATCCAAATGCTGGCGAAGATGAGGAGCCGCATCGCGGTGCCATCGCCGATGCCGAAGATCAGGATGAACAGCGGCAGCAGGGCCAGCGGCGGGATCGGGCGGAAGAGCTCGACCGGGGTGTCGAAGAAGCCGCGAGCTCGGCTCGACAGGCCCATGGCGAAGCCGATGGGCACGCCGAAGACGATGCCCCAGAACATGCCCCGCACCACGCGCCACAGGCTGGCCAGGGTGTGTTCGTGGAGCAGCTTGCCCTTGAATCCCTCGGTGATCAGCAAGTCCATGGCGTTCCACGTGTCGCGAATCGAAGGGAACGTGAGTGGTCCGGCGAGCTGGAAGTAGGAGTCGTCACACGCTTCGATGCCGCGACACGCAGTGAGCCGTTGCTTGTCCGACAGCTCCGGATCGGAGAAGAACTCCGATGCGATGCCCCATGGCTTCGTCGCCGCCCACCAGAAGGCGATCAGCGACAGGAGGGCGATGAGGCTCCACAGCGTGTTCGAACTGACCGCGGCCGAGTCGCCGAAGGTGACGGTCTTGCGAGCGTTGGCTGCGTCGTTGCGCTTGAATCGATTGAGCATCGAGTCGGCAAGTCCGAGCGACTTCTCATCGCCGATGCCTCCGCTTGGGGTTGCCGTCATCAGCTGGCCTCCTGTCGGCCCATGGTCTCTTCTTCCATCTCCCAGATGATCGAGAGAATCTCTTCGCGTTTGGCGATGAACTCCGGCGAGGCCTTGAGCTCTCGGGGCTCGACCTGGAGCCCCTGCTCGGCGAAGGGCAGTTCGTAGTCCTTCTCGACTCGCCCGGGTCGGGGCGCCATGACGAACAGGCGGTCACCGAGATAGAGGGCCTCTTCGACGCTGTGGGTGACGAGGATGATGGTCTTTCCCGTCTCCTTCCACAGTTCGAGCACGAGGCCCTGCATCTTCTCTCGGGTCAGTGCGTCGAGCGCTCCGAGGGGCTCGTCCATGAGGATGACGTCGGGGTCGTTCGCGAGGCAGCGGGCCAAGGCGACTCGCTGCTGCATGCCGCCGGAGAGCTCGTACACGCGCTTGTCGCCGAAGTTGGCGAGACCGACCGTGCGAAGGAGATCGTTGACCTTCTCCTTGGTCTCGGCCTTGTTGGCTCGGTTCATCCGAGGCCCGAACGAGATGTTCTCTTCGACGGTGAGCCACTCGAAGAGGGCGCCCTGTTGGAACACCATGCCCCGCTCTTTGTCTGGTCCGGTGATGACCGAACCGCCGAGCGACACCGAGCCGCCGGTCGGGGCCAGGAAGCCGGCCAAGATGTTGAGGAGCGTGGTCTTGCCACAACCCGACGGTCCGAGCAACGTCAAGAGCCGCCCGGCCTCGAGGTCGAACGTGACGTTGCTCAGCGCATGCACCGGCGTTCCGTTCGGAACGTCGTAGACCATCTCGACGTTCGCAACCGACAGATCCTTCACGGGTCCCCCTGGGATTCGTCGGGTCCGAGAGCGGACCCGACATGCAACCGGCGCCGGAGCAGACGCTCCGGCGCCGATTGACGGACGTTACAGATGTGAGCGGAAGCCCGCTCAGCGATTGACGATCAGCCTGCGGCTTCGAGGTACGAGGTGTCGACGGCGCCGGCGAAGTCGCCGTTCGCTGCCTCGCCGCCACCGAGGCGGGCGAGGGTCTCGACCTGGCCCTGCATGGCGCTGGCGACGTTGCCGCCGAGCCAATCGGAACCGAGCTGCTCATCGATGGTCGGGAAGGCGAACCAGACCGGACCGCCGAGGAAGTTGCCGACGTCTTCCATACCCGCAGCCTTGGCGATGATCGGGTTGTTGGTGTCCGGATCGCCGGCCCAGGTTGCGTTGAACTCGTCGGTTGCCTCGAGGAAGCTCGTCACGACACCGGGGTGCTCCTCACCGAAGGAGGTGGGGATCGAGACGATGTCGTAGGTGAAGATGCCGATGTCGCTCTCGTGCTCGGCGCCGGTCATGATCAGCTCACCACCGTTGTCGAGCATGTTGACGACCGAGCCACCAAAGGCGCAGCCGACGTCGATGTCACCGGTCTCGAAGGCGGCTGCGGTGGTCGCGCCACCCTCGGCCTGGACGATGTTGAGCGAGTCGAGGTCAACCCCGAGGAACTCCATCATCGAGAGCATCTTGTAGTGGGTGACGTTGCCGAACGGCGTCATCACGGTGGCACCGGCCAGCGCCTCAGCGGCGTTGTCTCGCGTGACGCCGAGGCTGCCCTGGACGACGCAGTTGTCGGCCTCGGAGTAGCTGACGGCGATACCGACGAGCTTGAGGTCGGCACCGGAGTTGATCGCTCCTGCGAAGGGCGTGAGGCCCTGCGAGTAGGAGATGTCGATGTCGCCGGCGAGCATCGCTTCGCTCATTTCGCCACCGGAGGCGAATGGAATCCAGTTGATCGGAACGCCGACGGCGTCAGCGAAGCTGCCGTCTTCCTGGCCGATCTGGTTTGGCGTTGGCCACTCGGCGAAGTAGGCGACGTTCAGCTCGTCGAGATCCGATGAGGACTCGCCGCCATCGCTGCTCTCGCCGCTGTCGCTTCCGGAGTCGGAAGCCTCGGTGTCGCTGTCACTACCACCGCAGGCGGCGGCAATGAGGCCGAGTGCGGCCAACAATGCGATCAGTTTCTTCATGTTGTTTTCTCCCCTTGTGACCCGCGGGCGGGTCGTTGCGTGGAATGGGCTCCACGAGTCATTGCGTTGCGGATACCGGTTGGTGGCGAGCGTTGACCTCATCCACCGGTGCGGATCGTTGGTGCGAACATGGTCCCTTTGCGGGGCTCGGCGTCAAACGCTATCCCCTGGTTCGCTGTGTCTTGCGTCGTCGGTCGTGGTGGGTGGGTCCCTCAGGCGTTGTTGGCGAGCCAGTTCTGGGTCATGTCGAGAATCGAGACGAGGCGATCGGTGATGTCGTCGAGGACGGTGTCGTCGGCGACCAGCGGCGGTGACACGACCAGCATCGTGGCGCCGCGATCGTCCGGACGGATCAGCAGTCCGGCATCGCGAACGAATCCGTTGAGCACCCCACCTTGAAGGGCGGAGCGCTGAGAATCGGACAATTCGGCCCCGGTCGCACGGTCGGCCATGAGCTCGATGGCGTAGAAGTAGCCCAGACCGCGAACGTCCTTGACCGCGGCGTGTGAGTCCATCAGGCCATCGAGGCGAGCCCTGAATCCGTCTTCGTGGTCGAGGACGTGCTGCAGAATGCCCTCATCGCGCATGGCGGTCATGTTGGCGACGGCGACGGCGGTGGCCACCGGGTGGCCGCCGAAGGTCGAGCCATGCATGTAGGCACCCATGGGGGAGTCCCACACCGATTGGACGAGGGGCTCGCGAACGATCATGCCGCCGAGCGGCTGGTATGCGCTGGTGACGCCCTTTGCGAAGGTGATGATGTCGGGAACGACGCCGAAGCGCTCGCTCGCGAACCAGTGACCGAACCGGCCGAATGCGCAGATGACCTCATCGGCCACCAACAACACGCCGTACTTGTCGCAGATGCGGCGGAGTTCGGGCCAGTAGCCATCGGGCGGCACCAGACCACCGCGGCCGTTCTGGACCGGCTCGGCGAACACGGCCATGACCGTCTCCGGCCCTTCGGCGAGGATCATGTCTTCGATGGCCTTGGCCGACGCCAACTCGTCTGCGGTGTCGCCGAGGGTGTTGCGGACGTGGCGGGTGCCCTCCCACAGCATGGGGGCGAACGGCTCCCGGAACTTGGGGACGCCGGTGACCGAGAGGCCCCCGAGCGTGGTGCCGTGATAGGACCACTCGCGCGAGATCACCTTGTGGCGGGTGTCCTCGCCCCGACTGAGGTGGTAGCTGCGAGCGAACTTGAGTGCCGACTCGACCGCTTCGGAGCCGGAGTTGACGAAGAACACCTCGGACAGGTCGCCGGGCGCGAAGTCCGCGATCATCGACGCTGCCTCGGCGGCCGGCGGGTTGGCCCAACCCCAGGTGGGGTAGAAGGCCAGTTGCTCCATCTGCTTTGCCGCGACGGCGGCGAAGTCCTGGCGGCCGTGACCCATGTTGGTGCAG
>CALLIQ010000549.1 GCA_938008925.1 uncultured Acidimicrobiales bacterium | reverse complement strand
AGACCTTGTTGACGTTCTCGAGAGTGACTTCAGCCACGACTCCCCCAAAGCGTTCGATGTACGAAGATTGGGAGCGTAGCACCCCATTTCAGGGGCTGTCCTGTCCGCCGAGCAATGGGGCTCTACCGCCCGCGTCGATCGGCGGTGCCGAACACGTCGTTTGATCATGTTCGATCGTGTTCGATTTCGTTTCTATTGTGAGCCCGTTCGTCGGCGGAGGCCGATCAGCGCGGCGACCCCGGCGACGACCACACCGGCCGATCCGTACAGCACGACCGAATCACTCCCCGCAGGGTCCGACCCTTCGCCGACGACTCCAGCGGATTCGCTGATCTCACCGTCGATGCCGCTGGTCGTGCTGCTCGTCGCTGGCGCAGCCGTCGAGGAGTTTGCCGCCGTCGTCGTGCTCGGCACCGCCGTCGAACTCGTCGTCGTGATGGTGCTGGTCGACGTCGACGAAGCGCTGGTCGTACTCGTCGCCGTTGTGCTGGTCGTTGTTGTGCTGGTCGTTGTCGTGCTGGTCGTCGTGCTCGCCGCGACCGCTGCGTCGGCCCCGTTGGCGATGGGAATGAGCCGCGTGTTGATGTGTTCGACCCCGACATCGCCGGGGCACTCGGTCTGCGACATCAGTCGATGAGGGCAAATCGTGGGAGCGGTGACCGACACCCCAGCCGCATGGCGGTTCGACCCGCGAGACACGAACGTCGTGCTCGCTCCAGCGGTGAGATCGATCCCGTAGCGGCCGCCGAGTGCGGCGAGCAGGCCCCCCATGGCATTGGTCGCCGCTTCGCTCGGCGCTTCGGTTCGGTGGTCGCCGATGAAGGCACAGAGCAATGCGAAGCCCTGGCTCCCGCCGGTCGCATCGCCTCGGATGGGCCCCGCAGCGCTTCCGGCTCTCGTCTCCCACACTCGACCGAAGCGGTCGACGCAGAAGTTGTACGCGACGTCGCTCCACCCCTTGTCGTTGGTGTGGAAGTTGTACATCGACCGGATGATGCCGACGACGTCGTCTTCGCCGTAGGTGTTCGACGACACGGTGTGGTGCACGATCAGGAAACGAACATCGTCCTCGGCGACGAGGGGCCCGACGGGGGCCCGGTCGCCAGCCCACGTCGCACGCTCGATGATCGTGACGCCGGGCTGCCGGCGACGGAAGAGAGATCGGGACACGCCCGGAGCGTAGGGCTCGAAACGCTCCCGGTGGTCTACCCTCGGGAACGTGATCGCCACTCCGGATGCCGACCTCGACCTCGAATGTCCTCGCTGCCACGCCAGCGTGACCGAGCGCTTCTACGGCCCATGCGATGCATGCCTCGCCGAACTGCGTGCCACACAGGGCAACGAGCAGGCCGCCGTTGAGGCCACCGAATACGAGCCGAAGATGAACGTCGTCCCGAACGCGATCGCGTCGAAGGAATAGCTCGTCCGACTCAGCTGACGACGAACCCGTTTCGCCCGTTCGACTTCGCTTCGTAGAGACAGCGATCCGCTTCGGCCATCCAGTCATCGAGATCGAGTCCGTCGTCGACCGAGCGATGCACGGCGCCAGCGCTGACCGTCAGCGGAATCATCACGCCCTCGTGATCGAGCGGAGTGGCCTCGACTGCGGCACGAATCCGCTCGGCGATCACCGCCGTGTGCGCCGCCGATGCACCGGGCAACACGGCAACGAACTCCTCGCCGCCGAGGCGGGCCAGCCAGTCGCTCGTGCGCAGTACCTCGGTGACGACTTCGACGAAGTGAACCAACGCAGCATCGCCCGCCGCATGCCCGTGAGCGTCGTTGACGGCCTTGAAGAAGTCGAGGTCGAGCAGGACGACGGCACCTTCGCCTCGTTGCCGGAAGGCACGTGGCGCCGACTCGAAGAGCGCCCGTCGGTTCATGCACTTGGTGAGCGAATCGGACGCTGCGAGCGTCCGGAGTTCTTCCGCCTGGCTCGCCAGAGCAGCCGTCGTGTCAGCGAGTTTTTCGTTGATTCGACTGAGCTCGGTTACGTCGTGCATCACGCCGACGAGGTAGACCGCTTCACCGAGCTCGAGCCGGCTCTTTCGGGTGATGGTTTCGCGGTCGCCGAGGTCCGGGTCGACGACGGTCTCGTACGCCTCGTCGGTTCGTCCGGTCTCGAGCACGCGGAGGTCACCGCCGTTGCATTGCGCCACCTGGCGATCGGTGAAGACGTCCTTGTCGAGCCGGCCTGCCAGCTCGCGACGATCGACTTGGAAGAGCCGCTCGAATGCCTCGTTGACCCAGACATAGCGAGTCTCGTGATCCTTGACGAGAACGGGATTCGGCAGGACGTCGAGGACCGCGATCGGCAGCTCTGCTGCCAAGGAATGGTCGACGTGCTCGGACATCGGTGTCTCTCTCGCCGGCTTGCCTGCCGCTCGCTCCGAACCCGCCGCCTGCGAACCCGCCGTCTGCCAACCCGTCGCCCGCACTCGATCCATGTCGAAGTGTGTCGACATAAGTTGAATGAACCTTGAGCGGCGCCCGAACCGCCTCGGCCGCTCAATCCAAATCAGTTCGGAGCGCCAGGGCGAGCTCGTTCATCCGATCATCACCGACCCATGCTCGTGGTCGGCACCGAGGGCGGAGACGACCGACCCGGTCGACGAGCTGGCAGGTCATACAGTCGGTCGTCGATCAGTCGTCCGGCGACGGCGCCCACTCGAGATGCGGGTCGATCGGCCACAACGGACCGGCAGCGCTCGGATGGTCAAACACGGTGACGTCCAAGGTGGTGAGCCCAGGGCTGTCGGCGGTGACGAACGCGGTCGCGAGGTCGCGAAACCCTGCCCGGTAGTGCTGGCTGCTCTTGAGTCCGACGATCGATCGGGTCGACACGTCGATCCCGTGGAGCGCGAACACCACCGGGTCGAAGGTCTGGGAGCGGCGCGAGGTGACGATGACGTCGATGCCGCCGGCTCCGCGACGGTCGGCGTTGAGGACGAGGCGAGCGCACGGCCCGTAGTTCGCCCGCACGCCGGCGAGCATCTCGTTCTCGTACACGAATCGGCCGTCGGTGAGCGTCTTGACATAGGCCGTCGCTTCGACCGGCTCGCCATGGAGGTCGCCGTGTCGGCCGCCGAGGCGAACGTCGATCGTGGCGCCGACGCCGGCTTCGTTCGCCTGGGCGGCGACGACTGGATCGAACACGAAGCCGAAACACGAGCCATCGACTGCAGCGTCGACCATGGCACGTAGCAGGTGGGTGCCATCGCCGGGGGTGCCACCTCCCGGGTTGTCCGATGTGTCGTTGACGACGACCGGGCCGCCGACGTCGGTCAGCGATCGGATGGCGACGTCCATGGCGACATCGGGTCGCAGGGACTCGGTGAGGAAGCTCGATCGTTCGTCCCACAACGACAAAGCCAATTCGTCGGCGACGCGGCGGGCGAGCGCTCGATCGCCGTTGGTGGTGACCACGATCGAGGTGCCGGTCGCGGCCACATCTGTGTAGGGAAAACCGTGGAAGAACGTGGCGTCGATCACCGCCGGATCGAGCTCGGCGGCGAGACATCGATCGCGCATGGCCGCCGCCGGCCCCTCGTCGGTTGTCGAGGTCGGCAACAAGATCGGGATCTGGGTCACGTGGGTGACCGGGCGGAGACGACGCTCGGCCAGAGCTGGGAGCAGCTCGATCGCTTCGACGCCACGGTCGTAGGAGTCGGTGTGCGGGTACTCGTGCACGCCGAGCATCACGTCGATGGCATCGCCCATCGCGGGCGTGATGTTGCCGTGGAGATCGAGCGGCACGACGAGCGGGACGTCGCCGACCGAAGCGCGCACCGCACGGGCGAGGTCGGATTCGAGGTCGTCGATTCCCTCGACCACACCGGCGCCGTGCATCGAGAGTGCGATGCCGTCGAGCGATTCGTCGGCGTGTGCCGAGGTGAGCCGCTCCACGAGTTCGGTCCGCATCGTCTCGTATGCGTCGGCCTCGATGATCCCGGAGGGTCCGGCCAGCGCCCAGAACGTCGGGACGACCTCGTGGCCAGCGGCTTCGGCAGCGTCCAGGAATCCCCCGAGGAACGTGCGTGTGCCCTTGGCTCGATGGATCAGCTCACCCTCGAGCCGTTGGAAGTCGTCGAGCCCGGTCGTGCCCATCGATTCGGTCGCATAGGTGTTCGTCTCGTGCTCGATCCCACCGACGGCGATCCGCAATCCCCCGGAACCCATCAGCCGAGTGAGTCATCGCCGACGCGGCGCAACCAGTCCTCGATCAACCAACCGGCGATCGACATGCCGCCACGGGGAACGGGGGGAAGCGCGTCGGCCGGATACCAACCGGCTTCAACGATCTCTTCTTCTTGGATCGTGATGTCGCCGCTGACGTAGCGGGCGTTGAACCCGATCATCAGCGAGTGGGGGAAGGGCCATGGCTGCGAGCCGAAGTAGCGAACGTCATCGACTTCGATGCCCGTCTCCTCCCGCACCTCGCGGATCACGCACTCCTCGAGGCTCTCGCCCGGCTCGACGAACCCGGCGAGGGCACTGAAGAAGCGCCCCGGGAACTGGCGTCCCCAAGCCAACAAGACCTCGGGACCATCCTCGCCGTCGCGCTCGACCAGCATGATCACCGCCGGGCTGAGACGAGGGAAGGCCATGAGACGACACGAGGGGCACACCCTCGATCGGTCGATCGGGTGGGGATCGGTCGCCGTGCCGCATCGACTGCAGAACTGGTGGTCTCGATCCCAAACCAGGACCTGCGCGCCGCGCCCGGCCATCGCCCAGTCGATGTCCGACATGGCGCCGAAGGCCTCGCGCATCGAGATCCAGGCTGCGCCGTCCGGCAACTCCATCCCGCCGTCGTCATCGATCCTGGCCAACCCGGTGCGGACGGGTCGGCCGTCGTCGAGACCGAGGAGATGGGGTTGGGGAACCGCGACCGGCGGCTCCAGACCGACGGGCACCTCGCCGTCGATCAGGAGCACGTTCTGCCGGTCGTCGAACACGAACCACTGCCCTTCGAGGGTCGGCATGTGTTCGGGCAGGCTCACTCTCGGAACGAACATCCCCGGACCGTAGGTCCCCCGAGCCGTTGGGTCACGTCTCGTGCGCCGGCGAGCAACTCGAAGCAACCCGAAGGGTTGCCGTCACCCCGTCACACGGAGGGCGGCGGCCGGGCTGATACGCCCGGCTCGGATCGCCGGGAGGAACGCTGCGCCGAGCGAGGCGAGCAGGGCGACCACACCGAGACCGATGAGGAACGGCACCGGGATGGCGAAGGTGAGCCCCTCTTCGAACGCCGTCGACTGCGTCAACGTCTGCCACGAGCTCAGCAGGCCGAGGCCGATGCCGAGGGCGACACCCTGGAATCCGACGAACGCCGCCTCGACCAGGAACGACCCGCGAATCGTCGATGCCGGAAGGCCGACGGCGCGCATCATGCCGATCTGACGTCGGCGCTCGCGCACCGCCCGGACCAACACGACCCCGAGACCGAGGATGCCGATCAGCAACCCGAGGCCGAGATAACCCTGGAGCATCTTCAAGAAGCCATCCTGGGAGGCGGTCTCCTCGTTGGCGACCGACAAGAAGGTGAGCGCCTCGACGCCCCGCTCGACCCCATCGGCGTTGAGCGAGTCGGCCACTGCAGCAGCCGATTCGCCCTCTGCGACCGTGAGGTAGAAGCGTTCGGGCGGGGCGACGACGTCGACCAGCTCCGTCACGAGGTCGTCGGCGAGATAGATCCCTGCACCGACGAGCCAGTTCTGGCTCGTGCGACCGGCGACGGTCACCTCCCTCGGCGAACCGTCGGTAGCGATGAACGTCATCGTGTCGCCGGCCACCTCGTCGTACCACTCGGGAATGACGACGTAGTCGCCGGTGGCTCCCGGTCCGACGGCGGCGGCCCATGCGGACGCGTCGTCGGCGAACTCTGCCGACCGCTCGAACATCGGCGGGGGGCTCACGGCCACGAATGCGTCATCGACGAAGTCACCCCGACGGAAGTAGTTGTCGGGCTCACCGGCATCGTCGAAGCGTTGGATCTCGAGCCCTCGGCCCATGACCGCACTCGCCGCGGCGATGTCCGAGCGGCCGAGCAGTTCCTCAGCGGTGTACGGCGAGGTCTCGTTCGTGTCGAGCACGACCTCCCACTCCCCCGCCGCCTGACGGGCGAGCTCGGGGGTCGATGCCGAGAACACCGCGTTCATGACGCCCATGAAGGTGACCGTGAAGATGACGAGCGCGTACATCGCCACCAGGAGCGCAGAGCGAACGGGGCGAGCGAGTGGGTGAGCCATGCCGACACGGGTGGCCACGCCGTTGCCACCGGTCCAAGAACCAGCCGTGCGGGCGATCCGGAGCCACCCCGCTTCGAGAGCCGAGGCGATCGTGACCGCCAGTCCGACGAGCAGCACACCCTGGAGCAGGAAGATGGAGATGTCGGGGTCGTCCATGCGTTCGGACATCACACCGAAGACCGCAGCGGCCCAGGCGAGTGCTGCACCGCATCCGATCACCGTTGCCAACCGGGCGGGGATGACCCTGCTGAGCAGTGGGACCGCAGCGACGCAGCCAATGACGGGAGCGAGCATGGTCAAGGCTTGGACGTCTGGGAGTGCGACCCAGAGACCGATGGCGAGGGCGATGCCGACGACGCCTCCGACGAGGCCCTTCCAGGTCTGCTCGCGGTTCGTGACAGCCGGTAGGTCACGCAGCGCCCGAACGATGTTGAGCCGCGTCGTGCGCAGGCTCGTGAGCACAACGGTGAGCTGCGAGATGGCGAGTCCGATGATGGCGCCCGACACGAGACTGGCGAGCCGGACCGAGAGTGAGATCGAGAACTCGTCGCTCGCCAGCACGTTCGACGCATAGGCCGTGACCGCGGCACCGACGGCGACGCCGAGGAGCGCACCGATCACTGCGGCGGCGAGTCCGTACACGGCTCCCTCGATGCTGAACGAGCGAAGGATCGCACCGCGACGCATCCCGACCGCCCGCATGGTGCCGAGCTCGACCGTTCGTTCGGCGGCGAGCATCACGAACAGGTTGATCACCAGCAGAATGCCGGCCGCCACGCTGAAGCCGCCGATGGTTCCGAAGAGCTCGGTCGTCTCCGCCGACTCGTCTTCTGCGTCTTCGAGGAGGTCGCGCTTGATCGTCTCGATGCCGCCCGCTTCGCCGATCGTGGCGTCCACAACGGGCTCGAGTTCGTCGACGACCGTGTCGGTGAGCTCGGCACCTTCGTAGACGTCGCCGACGTTGGACACCCAGACGAATGCGGTGATGGCCGATGCCGCCCCGAGATCCGGGTCGGCGAGGAGTGCGTCGGTCACCGCCCCGGGGGCGACGATCGCCTGCCCGATTCCAGCGAACCCGGTCCGCTCGAGGATCGCAGCGACCGTGAACGTCTGGCTCTGGTTGCCGGCGAAGATGTCGACCTGTTCACCCACCGAGACGCTGAGGTCCTCGGCGGTGAGGTCGTTGAGCACGATCTCGTCCGAGCCGAGCGACTCGGGTAAGTCCGCCAGCCCGGTGGCATCGATGTCGCCGCCGAAGGTTCGAGCCTGAGCGGGATCGAGTTCGAGGAGACGCACGCGCGGTTCGACCCGCCGCTCCTCACCGGCGACGTCTGGCGTGCCGATGGCGACCCGAACGAACGATGCCGGCATGACGCCGTCGATCGACTCCGATTCGGACGCTGCCCCTTGCACCGCAGCGAGCAGCGGGGCCTGGTCAGCCGGGTCGTCGACGAAGATCATCTCGTCGACCGGTCCCCAACGATCTTGCGCCAACGAGCGGATGGACCCGCCGAAGCTGTCGCCGACGACGAAGGATGCGGTGATGAGTGCGGTCGCCAGCATCGAGCCGCCGATGACGAGGGCAGCTTCGCCCCGCCGACGACTGACGTTGCGGAGGCCGAGACGGCGGATGGTCGGTCGACGCAGGAGGTCGAACAACACCGGCGGGAGGAGCACCGCCAGAATCACGATCGAGATGGCGGTCATCGGGTCGTGCCGTTCTCGAGGCTCTCGGGTGCGGGCGCACCGCTCGCAGGTGCACGGTTGTCAGGTGCACTGCTGGCAGGCGCACTGGTGCCGCGCTGACGCCGATCGCTCGAGACGAGGCCGTCTCGGACCTCGACGAGGC
>CALLIQ010000548.1 GCA_938008925.1 uncultured Acidimicrobiales bacterium | reverse complement strand
AGTGCCATTGCGCCTGGATGAAGGCGACGGTCAGATTGCTGGAGTCGAGGCGTGCGTTCATGGTTCGAAACGCTAGGACTTCAAGTTAACTTGAAGTCAAACGGAGCGCCTTGCGAGCCATCACGAAGCCCTGCGCGGTGGTCTCGTGTTCGAGTTCCGCATCCCGGGTGACCGTCGAGTGAACGGCGAATCCGGCGGACCGGAGCGTCTCCGCCACATGATTCGGCGAGTGGCGAAACAGGGTGAGGGTCGTGTCCGAGCCGTGGGCGTTCGGTTGCGCGATGGCCTCTCCATCACCGGCCTGAAAGGCGACGAGGACCTCGCCGTTTCGTCGCAACGCTCGACCGAGCTCGTCCCATGCCGCGTCGAGCGCTTCCGGCGGCGTGGCGATGATCGAGTACCAGTAGACCGCGCCGGCCAACGAAGCGGTCTCTGCCGGGAGGTTGGTCAACGGTGCGCAGGTGAAGGTGATGTTCGGGTGGGCGGCTCGGGCCGCCTCGACCATGCCGGAGGCGATGTCGCATCCGCTGGCGTCGAGTCCTCGATCGGCGAGCAGAGCGGCGATCCTTCCCGGCCCACAGCCGACGTCGAGAACCGGTCCTGGGTCATCGGCCTGCAGGCGTTCGATGAAGGAGGCGATCATCGCCTGGTCGAACCGCGTCTCGAACCGTTCGGAGATCTCTGTGCCGATCGCGTCGACGTAGCGGTCCACAGAGTGGTCGTACACGCGTCGGCTCGTTGCTTCGTGGTCGCTCGGGGTCACGGCGTCGAGTATGGCCGGATCGGTACCATCACTCCGTGCGACTGAGCATTCTCGACCAGACCCCGGTTCCCGATGGATCCACCGCGCCAGCGGCGATCGCGAACACGATCGACCTGGCCAAGCGAGCCGAGGCCTTTGGCTACGAGCGCTACTGGGTCGCCGAGCACCACAACAAACACGGCTACGCCGGCGCCGCGCCGGAGATTCTCATCGGAGCGATCGCAGCGACCACCTCGACGATCCGCGTCGGGTCGGGCGGTGTGATGCTGTCGCATTACAGCCCGCTGAAGGTGGCCGAGGTGTTCCACGCGCTGAGCGCGCTGTACCCCGGCCGGATCGATCTCGGCCTCGGCCGGGCGCCGGGTGGAGGAGCCGCGGCGGCGAACGCGCTCGCTCGCGGCGGCACCGGGTTTGGCAACGAGCACTATCCGATGCTCCTCGACGAGCTCCGGGCCTACCTCGCTGGTGCGGTCGACAGTCCAGCCGGGGCGGTCCATGCATCGCCCCTCGACACACCAACGCCCCCGATCTGGTTGCTGGCGTCGAGCACGTCGAGTGCCACGCTCGCCGGCGAGCTCGGTCTGCCGCTCGCTTGGGCGCACTTCATCTCCTCGGGCGACGGCCCGGCGGCGGTCGACACCTACCGGCGTGCGTTCACGCCGTCAGCGCAACTCGACGCCCCGCAGGTGACCATTGCGGTGTCGGCACTGGCGGCTGAAACCGATTCCGATGCCAATCTGCTCGCGACGAGCATTCAGCAGTTCAAGCGCAACGGGTTCGACGGCAAGGTGCCGACGATCGACGATGCGCTTGCCCAGGGGGCCAGCGTCGACGGACCACACGAGCCCCGGGTCGGTGTCGCTCCAGCGGTGGTCGGCTCGCCGGACACGGTGGTCGGCCAGCTCGATTCGCTCGCTCGCAAGTACGACACCGACGACATCACCATCGTCGGCATCTGCCACGATCACGAGGCTCGTGTTCGCTCGCACGAACTGATCGCCGCCGCGGTCTGAACCAGCCGGAGACGTCCGGCCGAAACGGGAAGCCCCAGGCTCAGGAGACCGAGCGCTCCGCAGCGCCGACCGTGTTTCGGATGAGCATGGCCACCGTGGTCGGGCCGACGCCTCCGAGGCGCGGCGTGATCCACGAGGCGACGTCGCCGACGGCTTCATCGACGTCGGGAAGGAGCTTCTTGCCTTCCCAGGTGATGCCGCCGCTGACGACCACCGTGCCGGGGCTGACCATGTCGGGCGTGATGAAGTTCGGGATGCCGACCGCGGCGACGATGATGTCGGCCCCGAGCGTGTGGGCGGCGAGGTCCTTCACGCCGCTGTGCACGACGGTGACGGCGGCGTTCGCGCCTGGACCCTTGGTGGTCAGCAGCAACGCCATCGGGCGACCGAGGGTCGGCCCACGACCCACGACGACCACGTGCTTGCCGGCGACCTCGATGCCGTAGTGGATGAGCATTGCCTGAATGCCGGCCGGGGTGCAGGGGAGTGGACCGTCTTCCTGGAGCACCAGTTTGCCGAGGCTCTCGGGGTGCAGACCGTCGGCGTCCTTCGCCGGATCCATGAGAGCGAGTGCCTCACCGGCGTCGAAACCGTCGGGAAGCGGGAGCTGGAGGATGTAGCCGTGGACCGCCGGGTTCTCGTTGAACTCGGTGATGGCGTCGAGCAGTGCCTGCTGGCCTGCGTCGGCGGGAATCTCGATGTTGAACGAGGCGACGCCGACCGTCGCGCAGGTGTCGTGTTTGCGGGCGACGTAGCTGGCCGAGGGGCCGTCGTCACCGACGAGAATGGTGCCGAGACCGGGCGTGACACCCTTGGTCTCGAGTGCGGCGACACGGGTGCGCACGTCATCGAGAATGGCCTCGGCCACCGGTCCACCTGGCATCAGCTCAGCAGTCATGGCGCGCACGATAGTTGCGGCGCTCGCGGTTGCTTCAGCGATTCCGGATAGTGGGCCTGAACAGGAGGGGAATCGTGATGGCCATCGTGACGAGGCCGATGCTGCGCATCATCATGATCGGGCCGATTCGGGGAGCCAGTACGAACTGTGCGAGCGCACCGAAGGGGAGACCGCCGGCGAAGCCGAGCGTCATGATGCCCATGACCCGGCCCATCATGGCTGGCTCGGTGTTCCTCTGGAGCAGCGTTCGGTGCGAGGCGATGGCGACGCCGGCGTTGACGCCCCACGACACCATCACGATGATCGCCACCCAGTAGTTCGGCGCCAGGCTGAGGAGGAACTGGCCCATGCCGAGTCCGATGCCGATGAACAGTGCGACGTTGCGACCGTGGCGCATGTCGGTGCGGCGCGAGACCGCGATCGAGCTGATCAACATGCCGATGCCGAAGGAGCCGATGAGCAATCCGGCGGCGGTCGAACCCTTGTTGAAGTCGTCCTGCACGACGCGGGGGATGGCGATCTGCATCGCACTGAACGACGAGCCGAGAATGAGGGTGACGATGAGCAGGCTTCGTCGAGGCTCTTGCCCCAAGCCGTATCGAAGGCCGGCGGCGACGTCGGCTCGAACCGAGGTGGGCGGGCCTTCCTTGTCGGGCGATGCGGGAACGCTCACGCCGGCCATGAGCACGGTTGCCGTCGCCAGTGCGCACGCCAGGAGGGCGAACCCGCCGACGTTGCCGAAGACGGCGATCGCCGCTCCGCCGATACCCAAGCCGAGGAAGCTCGCGGCCTGGCCACCACCGTTCTGCAGCGCAGCGGCGTTCATCAACTTGTCGGGTGGAACGAGGGCTGGGACCAGGGCGTTGAGCGTCGGCATCGCCATCACGCTCGCCGTTCCAGCGGCGGCCGCGGCGATGGCGGTGACGCCAACGGTCATGACGTCGAGGGCGACCATGATCGCGCTGACGCCGAACACGAGGGCGCTCGATGCGGCCCACACGATCGTGAAGCGCTTGCGTTCCACACGGTCGGACCAGGCTCCCGCCGGAAGGGAGAGCAACAGGGCTGGGAGACCGAGTGAGAATGCGACCAGTCCCTCCGCTCCAGCCCAGTCGGTGAGCGTGACGATCAGCCACACGAAGACGAACCGTGCGGTGCCGTTCGACCCGAAGACGAGGACCTGAGCGATCCAGAACCGGCGGAAGTTTCGGTCGGCGAGGAGCTCCCGCGCGGGCGACCGGCTGCCGGTCTCGACGGGAGCGGTGGTCATGATCGGCGTCGCATCACTCGACGAACGTGGCGAAGACGTCGAGAGGCTCTCGCTCGCTCACCACGGAGTTGATCGGGTGGTCGGTGTCTTCGTGCCCAATGGCGACACCGCAGAACAGCCGTTGCTCCGGAGGGGCGCCGACGAACTCGCTGATCGCTCCCTCCCACATGGCCCACGCTTCCTGAGGACACGTGTCGAGGCCGGCCTCTTGGGCCAAGAGCATGAAGGTCTGGAGGAACATTCCGCAGTCGGACCACTGCGGCTCGCCCATCTGGCGATCCATGAAACAGAAGATGGCGGCGGGCGCCCCGAAGAACTCGTAGTTCTTGGCCATCTGGGCGTAACGAGCTGGCTTGTCTTCGCGAGCGATGCCGAGTTTTGAATAGATCTGCTCCCCGATCGCGAAGCGGCTCGTTCGGTACGGCTCGGTGAGCCCCTTTGGATAGACGTCGTATGCCGGCTGTTCGCCGTCACGCCCGGCGATGAAGGACCGGAAACGGTCGGTGACCTCACCGTTGATCACATAGATCCGCCACGGCTGCACATTGCC
>CALLIQ010000547.1 GCA_938008925.1 uncultured Acidimicrobiales bacterium | reverse complement strand
CAGACCTACCCCCACAAGATCCTCACCGGACGCCAGGACGACTTCGCCACGCTCCGAGAAGCGGGAGGCCTCGCCGGCTACCCGAGTCGCGAGGAGTCGGCCCACGACTGGATCGAGAACAGCCACGCCTCCACCGTGCTCGGCTACGCCCACGGCATCGCGACGGCGTTCGCAGCCAAGGGAGAGACCGACCGACGAGTCGTCGCCGTGCTCGGAGACGGCTCGCTCACCGGCGGGATGGCCTTCGAGGGCATCAACAACCTCGGACATTCCAACAGCGACGTCACGATCGTCTTGAACGACAACGGCCGTTCCTACGCACCGACGATCTCGTTGCTGTCCGAGTCCCTCGTCAAGATCCGCAACAACCCGGTCTACATGAGCCGTCAACGCCGGTTCGAGGCGTGGACCTCGAAGCTGCCGCTCATCGGGAAGCTCTCGATGCTCGGCGTCCGGGCGTCAAAGGCAGCGATCCGCGAGGCGCTCGAACCAGAGGCGTTCTTCGAACAACTCGGCGTTCGCTACATGGGCCCGTTCGACGGACACGACATCGAAGAAGTCGAGACCGCCCTGCACAACGCCACGCAGTTCGAGGGTCCCGCTGTCGTCCACGTGATGACCAACAAGGGTCGCGGCTACGCACCGGCCGAGAACGATCCCATCAAGAACATGCACGACATGGGTGGGGTGAAGCCCGGCAGCTACACCGCTTCGTTCACCGAGTCGCTCGTCAAGCTCGGCGAGGAGCACCCGGAGCTGGTGGCCATCACTGCGGCCATGCCCGACTCCACCGGTCTGCTTCCGTTCCGGGATCGCTTCCCCGATCGATGCATCGACGTCGGCATCGCAGAGCAGCACGCCGTCACCGCCGCAGCCGGCATGGCGATGGCCGGGCTCCGACCCGTCGTCGCCGTCTACGCCACCTTCTTGTCCCGGGCGTTCGACCAAGCCAATCTCGACGTCGGCCTCCACGGCCAGCCCGTCATCTTCTGCCTCGATCGAGCCGGCATCACCGGCAGCGACGGTCCTTCCCATCACGGCATCTACGACCTCGCCTTGATGTCGAAGGTGCCCGGCATGACCATCTTGTGCCCGAGCTCGTACCAGGAGCTCCAGCAGATGCTGACCGACGCGTATGCGATCACCGATGGGCCCGTCATGTTGCGTTGGCCAAAGACGCCCGCGCCGTCGGTCCCCGACTCCGAAGTCGGTCACGGGCTCAACGCCCGCTTGGTGCGCAAGGGCGCCGGCAAGGTCGCCATCATCGGCGTCGGCAAGATGCTCATCGCAGCCCGCGAGGCCGCAGACGAGCTCGCGGCCGAGGGCATCGAGGTCACCGTGTGGGACCCGCGAGCAGCCAAGCCGCTCGACCCGGTCATGCTCGATGACGCCGCGACCCACGAGATCGTCGTCACCATCGAAGACGGCTTGCGGGTTGGTGGCATCGGCACATCGATCCGCGATGCCCTGCACCGTCGCGGCCCGAGCGTCGAGGTGCTCGGCGTGCCAACGCAATACCTGCCACACGGCAAGCCGGACGCCATCCTCGCCGACCTCGGCCTCGACGGCCCGGGCGTCGCGGCGACCATTCGCGGCCTGCTCTAGCGGCCCGAGCCAGCGTTCGTTCGACTCCACCGGTGTCCGCCGATTCGCTCCCGCTGCCGGCAGACAATCACGTTCACACGCAGTTCTCTTGGGATGCCGGCGATGGCTCGATGGAGGCGGCGTGTCGACGCGCTGACGAGATCGGCTTGCCATCGATCGCATTCACCGAACACGTGGATCGATCGCCGTGGCGGATCCTCGATGAGCGGGTCGCCGGCGATGCCGCGATCGCTCCCCACCTCGATCCTCACGGCTGCTTTCACGCGCCGACGTTCGACATCGACGGCTACTTCGCCGAGATCGATCGTTGTCGCTCGCTGTTTCCCGACCTGCGGATCTTGACCGGTCTCGAATTGGGTGAGCCCCACTGGTTTCCGGCCGAGACCGACGAGCTCCTGCGAGCGGGCACGTTCGATCGCATCCTCGGGTCCCTCCACTCGACGACCATCGACGACGACGCCAGATTGATCGACGAGTGGTACGCCAACGCGGTGCGGGCCGAACACGACGCCGACGCGATTCGGGGCTACCTCGCCGAGGCGATCAGGCTCGTCGAGCAGAGTGACGTCTTCGAGGTGTTCGCCCACATCGACTACGTGACGCGCCAGATCGAGCGCCTGGGCCGGGAACACGACCCGCGTGACTTCGAGGCCGAGTACCGCGAGACGCTCCGAGCGGTCCGCGACGCCGACCGGATTCTCGAGATCAACACTCGACGTCCGCTCGATCAGGTGATCATCGACTGGTGGTTCGAGGAGGGCGGCGCTGCCGTGTCGTTCGGATCTGACGCACACGTCGGCTCGCTCGTCGCGAGCGGATTCGCCGATGCGTCAGCGATGGCGGTGGCCGCTGGTTTTCGCCCGCAACGCGACCCGATGGACTTCTGGCGTCGCTGACCGCTCGACGGCCGAGTCAACGCCACGCAGGCTGAGCCTGCTTGGCCCGGTGGAACCGGCTCAGTGCGAAGCTGAACCCGGTTGACGAAGGCTGGCCAGGTCGGCCGACAGCTTCTCGGCGTCGGGAAGCGCCGACTTCGCGAGCTGCACATAAGCCTCGAGGTCTCGATCGATCTCGGGAGCGGGGGCTGGGCGACCGAACAAGAAGCCCTGGCCGAGGTCGCAACCGAGGTCTCGCAGCATGCGAGCTTGCTCCTCGGTCTCGATGCCTTCTGCGACGACGGCACAGCCGAGATCGTGAGCGAGTCGGATGAGGTTGCCCACGATGACGCGATCCTCGTCGGCGAGGCCGAGGCCGCCGACGAGCACACGGGGCAGCCGGATCACGTCGAAGCGACAGCGACGGAGCAGGTCGGGCGACCCGAATCCGATTCCGAAGTCTTCGAGCGCAACACCGACACCTTGGCTCTTGAGCACCTGAAGGGCGGGCCATAGGAGGTTGATGTCGGGTCCGGCGATGTCGCCGTTGACGTCGAGGAGGACTTGGCTGGGTCGAACGCCGAGCTCGTGGACTGCGCTCATCACGACTTCGACGAAGCGAGAATCGCGCACGAAGGTCGGGTCGAGGTTCGTCGCGCCGAACAGGCTGGGAATCTCGAGTCGGCGGTTCCACACCGCGACGTGGCGCATCGTCTCGCGAAGGATCCACGCATGCAGGGGAACCACGATCGGCGAGGTGCGCAACGCGTCGAGGAACGCGCCGGGGGTGATCAGCTCGGCGCCTTGTGGGCCGGCATCGGGCGACAGCCAACGCAGCACGGCTTCGAAGCCGACGACGGTGCCGCCGTTGAGCGAGATGATCGGCTGGAAATACAGCTGGAACTCGTCGTTGTCGAAGGCGCGCTGCAGCCGGACTGCGAGCACCTCGGGCTTGCGGGCCATGCCGTAGGTCTCGTCGCGAATGACGACGCTCCGGCCGTCCTGGCCACGGGCTTCGACGAGCGCCGACTCGGCGTCGACGAGGAACCGCCGCTGGTTCGTGTCGTGATCGCTGATCATGCCGGCGACCGCCACCTTGACCGGAACGATGAAGTTCTCGAAGGTCACCTGCAACGGCAGGGTCGAGATGATGTCGGTCGCGGAACGGCGGGCTTCTTCGGCGCCGAACACGCCGGGCCACATCACAGCGAATTCGGACCCGAGATAGCGGGCGACCGATCCTCGGGGGCCGACGGTGTTGCCGAGCGCTTCGGCGATGGCCTGGAGCACTTCGTCGCCAACGGCGGAGCCGTAGCCGCTGTTGATCTCGGTCAGGTTCGAGACCGAGATGAGGTAGAGCGCGAAGCGGTCACCCGTGCGCCGGTTCCGATCGAGTGCCTCGGTGAGCCACTGTTCGAGCTGCCAACGATCGGGCAGCCCGGTCAGGCCGTCGACGTTTGCTGGTTCACCCGGATCAGGATTGATTGGAACTGGCGGCTCGTTCGAGCGGCGGAACACCATGCGGCAAAACTCCTCGGACCAAGTCCAATCGGCTCACCACACGTCAACTTGAACGACTTCTCAGGCTTCCTTGCCCCCGAGCCCATCCGAATTCGCGCCAGCGTCGGGCTTGCGCTCACGGAGCAACACTTCTTGCACGACGGTTGCCGCCTGACTCCCGCTCGGGTCAAACAGGTTGGCGACCGTCAACCCACGAGCACCGACGAGTGTGTGGCACACGACGTCGGCCAGGATCCACTCCCTCGGGTCGACCGGGCGATGGAAGTAGACGGTGTGATCGAGGCTCGCACCCATGAAGCGTTCGTGACGTTTCGTCGGGTCGGCGACCTGAATTGGATGGGTCGCGCGCACCGCTCCGGTGGGCACGGCGTCGGAGATGAATGCCAAGGCACAGGCGGCGAGTCCCGGCTCGTCGTCGATGTCCTGGGCGAGGCGGACATAGGTCGAGGTGTGCCCGAACTCGTTGAGCGCGTTGCGACGCTCGAGCATTGCACCCCAGCCCATGTCGTCGATCTCCCCGGGGGCGCTCAGACCCTCGGGTGCCGACAGCGGCTGTACGTCGGGCGCCTCCTCGGCGATCTGGAAGCTCGCCGACAGGTTCAAGATGGCGCCGTTGGACTGGCGGGCGACGACGCGTCGAGTGATGAACGAGCGACCGTTGCGGATCCGGTCGACCTCGAACCGAACCGGTTCACGATGCGTGCCGCCTCGGATGAAGTAGGCGTGGAGCGAGTGGATCGCGTAGGCGGGATCGACGGTGAGTTGCGCGGCTCGAAGTCCT
>CALLIQ010000546.1 GCA_938008925.1 uncultured Acidimicrobiales bacterium | reverse complement strand
CGGTGCACGTTCAGGTGAAGCGGGCGAACGAGCCTGATTGCTTCATACAGATGGTGGCTGACGTTGTTTCTGTTCTGCATCGGTGAAGTATGCAACTTAGTTGCGTAATAAGCAACAGCGTTGCTTATTAAGTCTCAGGCCGGCTTCCGATGGTCGATCGATGCGCCTGTCCGGGCAGTGGGGCAATGCTCCAGTTGTCCTCCTGCTTGATGAGGATGCACGGCACTCGAGATTGGGCGCGTCTGACTGCGAAGGGCGCTCGCAATCGCGACCTTCGATGTAGACCCGTCCACTGCACTCCCGGCGAAGTGTTCGGCCAGCGGCAGGGTTGACGAGGCGCATAGTCACGTCGCCGTTCAGTGGACCGCCAACGTCGGACACGCCCGCGACTCGCGGCCATGAGCGATCCCGAGATCGGTTCCGCTCGCAAGGTGCTTTGACACGATCGGTGGACGATTGGACATGTTGCGAGAATCCTCACATCAGCCCTTGTCCACTCAGTCCTGTGTAATTGTGACCTCGCCGGCTCTCGCGAACGCGTCTCGCTCGAACTCGGCGACGTCGACGATGGTCCCGGTTTGTCTGGAGGCCTCCGCGGCGAGTGCGGCCATGTGGCTCGGAACGGCCGATGCGACCGTCGAACTCGGTGGTGGTCCAACCCCGAACACCGCGCTGGCCATCGCGTCGATGATGCCTCCGTCACCTCCGCCGTGCCCGCCCGACAAGTCGATGATCTCCCTGGTCGCTCCGCCGGTTCCGTGCGTCATGATCTCGATCGACGGGTCGACATGGTCGAAGCGGGCGACGATCGAGCCCGCCGTCCCGTCGAGGCGAAGTCGCCTGCCCTCCGTGTGGGCGTTCCCCGTGATCGAGAGCGAGACGGTGACGCCCGATGGGGTCGTGAAGATCGAGGCTTGGCGATCCGGAACGTCGTTGTCGCAGCGGAACGCACAGCGGCCGTATGGGCTCGTGGTGAGCGCCTCGAGTCGAGCGGCCGCGGTCGGTTGAAGCTCGAGGACGCTGAGCGGCCACCGGTCGCCGTCTCGCCCGTAGAACGGTCTCGCGTCGAAGAGGCAATCGGTGACCTCGCAGCCGTCGGTGCACCGGTCGAGTGCACCCTGCGGCTCGTGCTCCCTCGTGAACGACCCGAGTGATCCGAGCGAGGCCGCGGTGGCGAACGGTTCGTCGAGGAGCCACGAGATGATGTCGAGGTCGTGGCAGCACTTGGCCAAGATCATCGGCGACGAGGTGCCGGCGACCGCCCAGTTTCCTCGGACATAGGAGTGGGCGAAGTGCCAGTGAGCGATCGTCTCGGCGTGGTCGACCGACATCACGGTGCCGATCGCACCGCCCCGAACGAGTTCGTGAAGGCGGCTGAAAAACGTCGTGTAGCGCAGGACGTGTGCCACCCAGACGGGCGGCGCTGCCGGGTCGGCACATGCTGCTGCGATGGCGGCGACGTCGACAGCGGTCGCAGCCATCGGCTTCTCGAGAATCATCGGACGGCCCGCGGCGATGACCGCTCGGGCCGACTCGAGATGTAGACGATCCGGCGTCGTGTTCACCACCACGTCGACGTCGTCGAGGACCCCGGCGTCGACGAGGGATCGCCAATCGCCGAAGCGGCCGCTCGGGGCGACGTCGTGGCGGTCGGCGAGGTCGGTCAGCCACGCCTCGCGGGGCTCGGCGATCGCGGCGATCTCGAACGGGCCGAGCCGGTGCTCGGCAGCGAGGCCGGCGTAGGTTCGGCCCCGGTTGCCGGCGCCGAGAACGGCCACTCGTTTCGGAGGACTCGCTGTCATGGCGTGACCGTAGCGATCGGCGGTCCCTTCGCCCAGGCCGTCGGTCCGTGACAAGGTGGGGCGGTGAGTCTGGAAGCCGACCTCGACCGACTGCGATCCCTCGAGGGCGTGAAGTGGACGAAACACGGACCAGACGTGCTGGCCGCGTGGGTTGCCGACATGGATCTCGAGCCGGCACCCGTGGTCCTCGACGCGATCCGGTCGGTCGTCGATCGTGGCGACTTCGGCTACAACTCGGTCGCCCGCGAGCAACTGGCTCCGACCTTTGCGGAACGGCAGCAGACCCGACACGGCTGGGACATCGAAGCCGACGACGTGCAGCTGTTCAACGACGTCCTGCACGGAATCGAAACCGTCATCTGGATGGCGACCGAGCCAGGCGACGGCATCGTCGTCCTCCCGCCGATCTACCCGCCGTTTCGAAAGGCGATCGTCAACTCGGGTCGTACGATCGTCGACTGCCCGCTCGACGCCGATGGGTGGCGCCTCAACGCCGAGACGCTGGCCTCGGTCATCGATGACAGCACCAAGGCGATGCTGTTGTGTAGCCCCCACAACCCGACCGGACGTGTCTTCGACGACGATGAGCTGAGAGCCGTCGCCGAGGTCTGCGACGAGCACGATCTGCTCGTCGTGAGCGACGAGGTGTGGGGTGACCTCACACACCCCGGCGCCGTTCACCGTCCCTTCGCACTGTTCGCACCGGATCGGACCGTGACGATGTCGTCAGCGAGCAAGTCGTTCAGCCTCGCCGGCCTGCGCTGCGCAGTGGCGCACATCGGCGACGATCGCATGCGGACCATGATCGACGCGTTGCCGCCCCATCTGCTCGGCGCCGTCAACACCATCGGGGCCACGGCGACGATGGCGGGCTGGACCCGAGGAGACGCATGGCTCGACGAGACCAAGGCGCACATCGTTTCCCAGCGCGACCACCTGGCCGGCCGGCTCGGGGCCGAGGCGCCTCATGTCGAGTGGCAGACCCCGGACGCCACCTATCTCGCATGGCTCGATGTCGGTGCCTACTCGCTCGGTCCCGATCCAGCCGGCTTCCTCCTCGACGAAGGACGGGTCGCGCTGTCGTCGGGGTTGGACTATGGCCCTGGCGGCGAACGATTCGTTCGGATGAATCTCGCAACGACTCGACACGTGCTCGATGCCGTGATCGATCGCACCGTTGCCGTCCTGCAAGCGAACGGGGGAGCGCGACCATGACCGATCAGCTCGATCAACTCGATGCGCTCCGCTCGCACCTGCTGACCAACAACGGACTCGCCGGACTGGAGATCCTGGAGCCGGACGAGATCGAACGGGCGACCCGAATCTTTCATCGCGACGGCTTCGTCGTCGTGCGCGACGTACTCGATGCGGCGCAGATCGACACGTTGCGGGCCGCGGTGGAATCGGTCGCGGCCGAGATCGTCGCCCTGGACCCGGACGGTCTCGGCAACCGCGGGTCGCACCGATACTCCTTCGGCGGCTCGAGCGCGACTCGCAGCATGCTGCATCGGCCGGAGTGGCAGATGCTCGTCGACATCCCGGTGGTGACGCAGCTGCTCACTGCGATCTTCGGTTCGGACGACTACTCCGTTCGCGCCGCCGGCGGCGACTTCTGCATGCCGGGTGCGACCGGGTACCAGCCGCTTCATTCCGACATGGGCGACTGGGTCGATGCCGAACGAACGCCGTACAGCTCGTTCCGCGACGGCCGAGGCCTACTGACCACGCGCGAGCTCCCGACGCCCTACATCTGCGTCAACTTCTTGCCCATCGATGCCACCCCGCTCAACGGGCCGACCCGGCAGATCCCCGGATCGCAGCACTCCCGCGAGCCGTTCCCGACACTCGACGAAGAGCCGGAGTGGATGCGTCTGTCGACCGTGTGTCCGGCTCCCGCCGGCTCGGCACAGATCCGCGATGTGCGGGCCTGGCACGGCGGCACGCCCAATCTGACGAACGACGTGCGAGCGATCCCCAACGTCGAGTTCTATGCACCCTGGTTCCGGGAGCCGACGCTGCCATCGATCTCGTTCGAGGATCACGCGAAGCTGTCGCCGCACGGACGCAAGATCACCCGCCACATCGTCGCCGACTCGGGTGCGTCGCTTCCCACGGGATTCGAAGTCGTGCCCTTCACCCGACGTCGCCACGAGAGCGCGGCCGATCGGTAGATCATCGACAGATCGCCTCTTGTGATGCTAAGTACGTTCGTTTACTCTCAAGCACCATGGGTGATCGGTGGAACGCTGGTGGTGAGGGTGCTGCTCGATCGGACTCGGCGGTCGACGGGGCGGTCGTCGAGGTCCTGATCGGGTCACGGAGCGAACCGGTCGCGATCCGTCGCATGCTCACCGAAGCCGAGATCGGGCGGGTTGCTCGAGGCGACTGGATGGGCGCCAGTGGTCAGCCCGGCCCGTCGGATGCCGAGACCATTGCGATGGCGTCGTTGCCTCGGAGCCGACGCCCCGACCATCGCGGTCGGATCACCGTGCAACGACGTCCGCGTCGTGCTGCGTCAGCGCCACGACCGCTCGACCTCGTGATCGACATACCCGCCACACCCGGCGATCCGCC
>CALLIQ010000545.1 GCA_938008925.1 uncultured Acidimicrobiales bacterium | reverse complement strand
GGGAACCAGTCGGTCTGGATGACGACGTTGGCGGGGCAGACGTCGGCGAGCACGCCACCGGCGGCCTCGTCACCGTCCTCCATGGCTTCGTCGTCTTCCATGGCCTCGTCGTCTTCCATGGCTTCGTCGTCTGACGATTCTTCGTCAGACGATTCGTCCGCGTCCGAGCTCTCAGAAGAGTCGTCCGACGATGCTTCGGTGTCGCCGTCGCTTCCGCCGCACGCGGCGGCGATCAGCGCCATCGCGAACAACAAGGCGAGCAGCTTTGTCAGTGGGTTGGTTTTCATATCCTCTCCCAGGATGTGAGTTGAGATGGCTTGCAATCTCGTTGCGGGTTCGATCTGTGCTTGTGCAGCGTTCGCTGTTTCAATCAGCGTTCGCTCTTCCAATCAGCGTTCGCTGTGCCATCGGCCGATGGCGATGGTCTGGATCCAGCCGAAGAGCAAGAAGACGGCGATGCCGAGCAGCGACGACATGATCACGGCGGCGAGCAGTTCCTCACCATCCAGCTGGTTGGCGTAGCGGCGCAGCAACTGGCCGATACCGACGTCGCCGCGCCCGAAGAAGAAGTCGCCGACGATGGCGCCGATGACCGACAGGCCAGCCGAGATGCGCAGTCCGGCGAACACGGCCGGCAGGGCAGCCGGGAACATCAGCTTGCGGAGTCGGGTGATCCGACCGGCGTGATGCAGCGTGAAGAGGTCGTGCATGCCCTTCTCGGCGGACTGCAGACCGAAGAGCGTGTTCACGATCACCGGGAACAGGGCGATGATCACGCAGACGACCACTCGAGAGAACTGACCGGTGCCGAACCAGAACGAGATGAGCGGCACGATCGCCAGAATCGGGATGGCCTGCAAGGCGACCATGAAGGGGAAGACGGCCCGTTCGACCATCTTCGCTTGGCTCATGATCGTGGCGAAGAAGAAGCCGATCAGGATGGCGATGACGAGACCGATGATGGCGACCCTGGTCGAGGACCACAGCGCCGACAGGATCTCGCTGAAGGTGTCCCACTCGAGGAAGCCGACCTGGATGACCTGGTGGGGTGGCCGCAATAAGAAGCGGCGTTGTTCGGTGAGCAGCCCGTAGGAGATGAAGTACCAACCGGCGACGATGACCGCGCCGAGGGCCACGGGTGGAAGCACCGTGCCGGCAACATCCTTGCTGCGAGAGTCCGCCCGGTTGACCGATTGGTGCACGGTGGCCGCCGACTGGCCGCCGACGATGCCGGCGAGCGCGGCCTGGTCGGCGCTCTCTTTGGTGGACGAATCGCGTGTAGATGGATCGTCGGTGGCGGTCACGAGTGGCCTCCTCGAAGAGCGTGCGAGATCTCACCGCTCAGCTTTGCGAAGTCCGGATCGAACCGGAGATCGGGGTGGCGGGGATAGTCGAAGGGAATGTCGTACTCGGCCACGATCTGGCCGGGGCGGGCCGACATGACCAGCACCCGGGTGCTCATGAACACGGCTTCGCTGATCGAGTGGGTGATGAACAACCCGGCGAACCCTTCGGTCTGGAACAACCGCTGGGTCTCGTCGTTGAGGTGCTCTCGGGTGATCTCGTCGACCGCACCGAACGGCTCGTCGAACAAGAAGACCGGTGGCTTGAGGGTCAGCGTGCGGGCGAGCGATGCTCGCATGCGCATGCCGCCGGAGAGCGATTTCGGATAGTGGCCTTCGAAGCCCGTGAGGCCGACCAGCTCGATCGACTTCTGGGCGAGTGCTCGTCGTTCCTCTTTTGGAATGTCGTGGAGCTCGGCGAAGAGCTCGACGTTGCCCTTCACGGTGCGCCAGGGGAGCAGGGTGGCGTCTTGGAAGACGTAGCCAAGTCGCTCGCGGTCGACCGCGACCGAACCAGCGGTGTTCTCGAGGAGTCCCGAGGCGATCTTGAGCAGCGTGGACTTCCCGCAGCCCGATGGGCCGACGATGGTCACGAATTCGCCGCGATCGACGGTGAACGAGATGTCGCGCAGCGCCTCGGTCCCGTCGGGGAAGGTCATCCCGATCATGTCGAACGCCAAGGCGGCGCCGGCCGTACCGGTCATTCGGATCTGCCTCTCCCCACAAGTAGACCGGACGTACGTCGCCCAGCGAGTGCACCCGGAAGCTCCAACGACGCACCCTAGAGCGCGATCGTCCGTCTGCCCCCAGAGGAAACACGGGGTTCATATCACGGTCACAAAGCGATCCGCCACCGCATCCGCCCCGACGACCCTGCTGGGTTCCGTGCTGCGTTAGCGTCCAACGCGTGGTTGTCGAGATGCTGACCTTCCGAGTCCCCGGTGATCGAGTCGAGGCGTGGCTTCGGGCCGACGCCGCCGTCTGGACGACCTTTCTCGAGGATCAGCCGGGGTTCGTGCGCAAAGAGGTGTGGCGAGACGACGCTGACGAGTCGATTCAGGCGCTCATCTGGTGGGAGTCGCTCGAGCTGTGGAAGGCGATCACCATGGACGACGTGGATGCGATCGACGAGCGGATGACGCGCGCATTCGGTGAAGTGTCCCCCGCTCCCACGATGCGGTCGTTCACCACCCTGACCTAGAGTCGGCGCCATGAGAGCTGGGGTGTTCCTTTTCGGTGGCGTTGAGATGGACGATGCGGGCGCCGGTCCACCGGCACCCACCGATCGTCGTTACGACTCGAAAGAGGTCTGGCGGACGACCGAGCGGATCCTCGACGTCGGCGTGCTGTGCGACCAGCTCGGCTTCGATTCGTTCTGGCTCACCGAGCACCACTTTCAGTACGAGGGCTATGAGGTCGTCCCGAACGGTCTGATGACCGGCGTTGCCCTCGCCGCCCGCACCGAGCAGATCCGCATCGGCACGATGTTCAACGTGGTCGGACAGTGGCACCCGCTCAAGCTGGCCGAGGATTTCGCCACCATGCACAACCTGTCCGGCGGGCGAGGTGTGCTCGGCATCGGGCGAGGCACCGTGCCCCGTGAGGCGGAGAATCTCGGCACGAAGATCGGCAGTTTCGACAACCCCGACAAGGCCGACGCCGACGAACTGAATCGCAAGCAGTTCGACGAGGCGATCGAGGTCATCCGGCTCGCACTCGACAACGAGACCTTCTCCTTCAAGGGCGACATCTTCGAGTTCCCCGTGCCCGGCATCCCCGACCGCGGAGGCTTCGTCGAAGACCTCACGCTCCTCCCACGCCCGATGCACCCCTATGAGATCTGGCAGGCGATCACCTCGCCGCCGACGCTCAACACCGTTCCGGTCAAGGGCTGGGGTGGCGTGATGTGGCTCAAGCACCACACCTTCATGAAGCAGTTCTGGGATCGCTACGCCGAGCTCTACGCCGAGACCCACGGCACCGAACTGGCCGTCGGCGAGAAGCGCATGCTCGTGGTCAACACGTGCATCGAAGACACCCGGGAGAAGGCCATCGAGTCGGTCCGAAACGGTCACGACGAGTTCTGGAAGTTCCTCGGTCCGTACGGCTGGAGCCGTGGCTACATGGGTGAGAACGGCAAGCCGGCCGAACCGGGCCTGATCCCGTCGCTCGAAGAATCGATCGACAACAAGGTCTGGCTCGTCGGCACCGCCGACGACGTGGCCGAGCAGATCGCCTGGTACCGGGACCATCTCGGCGGGTTGGAGAACCTCACCTTCTTCCCGGGGATGCCCGGCGACTCCTACGACAAGGTCGAGGACCAGGTCCACCGCATCGCCGAAGGCGTGCTGCCCCAGCTCTGATGTCCCAACTCTGATTTCACTGCTCTGACCCATGTCGTCCAGCCTCGTCGTCCAAGCCCACCCCGTGCCCGACAGCTTCAATGCTGCGGTGCTCGAACGGGTGCAGCGTGGGCTCGCTGCGGGAGGCACCGATCCTGCGGTGGCGCGCCTCGGGGCGGGGGAGCGACCGACCAGAGACGACGTTGCGGCCGCCGACCATCTCGCGCTGGTGTACCCCACCTGGTGGGGCGGACAGCCAGCGATGTTGCTCGACTGGCTCCACGAGATGGTTCTCGATTCCGATGAGCCACTCGCCGGTATCGAGTCGGTGTCGGCGGTGACCTCGTGTGGTGGTTCGACGCTCACCAACAACGTCCAGGGCCAATGGGGCAAACGATGGCTCGACCGGCACCTCATCCCCGCGTGTTCACCGACGGCGTCGCTGGACTGGGTTCCGATCTACAAGATGGATCGCCTCACACCCGAGCGGGCAACCGGCTTTCTCGACGATGTCGAGCGGCATTTCGGCCCGACCGACGATGCGCCGTTCAGCCCGTCGCCCAGCGCCGCAGCGTTCGGGCGACTCCGCGGTCTGGCGACTCGCTGGGTGTGACCGACCCGTAGCTCGCTCGGCAGCGGAGGCTGCCGTTCATGCGTAGGGCGCGGGTGAGCGAGCGACCGCAGCCGTCTCTTCCGTGGATGCTCCGTGCGCCGGCGGCGGGGCATTCGGTGATCATGGCGACCCGTCGCAGGTTGGCGAGGGCGGGGACGATGCGACCCGACTCGGTCAGCTTGAAGGCGACGCCGGGGACGAAGACCCGTTCGAACCAGCCCTTCACGATCGGGGCGACTGTGCCGGCCGTGATGGGGCAGCACACGACGATGCCGTCGACGGAGCGCACGAGGCCGACCGCTCGCCGTTGAGGCTCGGTGACGAGGTTGTCGATCTCGTGGTAGGCCCGACGCTCCTCCTCAGACATGTATTCGTCGAACCCGGAGGAAACGAGCCGCAGCGTCTCGACGTCGTGGCCCTGAGCGTGCAGGTGCCGTTCGATCGCGTCGGGGAGCGCGCTCGACGAGTCTTCGGTGAAACCGTCGACGAGCAGAATGCGCATTGCAACACCGTAGTTTCTCGCCGGCCGGCGTTTGCCCGAACGTGGCCGAGCCGCTACACCGTGTGGTGGCGACAGCGGTGGCTCGTGTCACCGGCGGAGGAAGTACATGGCGGTTTTGAGCAGGGGACGTCTGTCCCCGTTCATGTTGGTTTTCGGAGCGGTTGCGTTCCTCGGCGCGATCGCGTCGATGACGCCGTTGGCCGATGCCGAGATCGACGTCTCGGCGGAGGACTTTTCGTGCTCGGTTCGCGGCGTCGAGGGCGGTATCGAGATCGCGTGGCCCGAGATTCGCGGTGTCGAGAGCGTGACCTACAAGCTCGACGTGCCGGGCGACGGGTCGCAGTACGCCTCGGCGATCGAGTCACCGGTCGTGATCCCGATGCCCGACGAGATCCGCGTGACCGTCGCGATGTCACCCATCTTCGACGGCGGAAAAGAACAGGCGCGTCGACCCTGTGGAATGGCCCGAGTCGTCGCCGGCACGGGTGTCACCGACATGCGGTGCACGCTGTCGACGAGTGACACCGGCAGGTCGACCGTCACCTGGGACGACGTCCCTGGCGTTGCCTCCTACGGGCTGAAGATCGACGTCGCCGGCGACGAGTCGTCGACCTACCGGCGCACCACGAGTTCGCGAACCTACGTCGAGACCGCTCCAGGGCAAGAGGTCACGATCGGCGTGGCCCCCGTCTTCGCAGACGGATCGACCAGGGCACGAGTGCCCTGCGTCGACGAATCGGCCTGATCGCTCGACTCGGCCTGAGCGCTCAACCGTGCGTGCTGATTCCTCCGTCGAGCGGGATCACGTTGCCGGTGCAGAACGCTCCAGCACGGCTCGACAGATAGATCACGGTGCCGGCGACGTCTTCGGGTGAGCCGATGCGCTTGCGGGGCACGGTCGACTCGACCATCGCCCGGCGGTCATCGTCTTCGAGCATGTAGGCCATCATCTTCGACTCGAACGGCCCAGGGGCGATGGTGTTGACCGTGATGTGATCCTCGACGACGAAGTGAGCGAGGTGGCGGGCGAGCATGTGGATCCCAGCCTTCGAGGCTGAATAGGAGAAGTTGTCACCGAAGGGGACCCGGATCCCGTCGATCGATCCGATCATGATGATGCGGCCGGGGTCCTCGGTTGTGGCGTTGGTCTTCAGCAGCGGCAAAAGCGCCTGCGACAACATGAATGGGGCTCGGACGTTGATGTTCATCACCTTGTCGAACCCGCCGGCGGGAAACTCGCCGAGCGGGGCACCCCAGGCAGCTCCGGCATTGTTGACGAGGATGTCGATGGCCGACTCTCGCTCGGTCAACTCGGCGACGAAGGCATTCATGCTGGTCTCGTCGGCCATGTCCGCCGGCAGCGAGATGCACTCTCCCAACTCGCTCAGGCGGGCCGCGGTGGCGTCACATGCGTCGGCCTTGCGAGCGGTGATGTAGACCCGCACGCCGTTGCGAACGAGACCCTCAGCGATCATCTCGCCGATCCCTCGGGAACCTCCGGTCACCACAGCGACCTTGCCTGACACGTCGAAGAGCTCTGAGATCTGCACCGGGAGAGCGTGGCCGATCGAGCGGGCTGCGTCCACTCTCGGTGTCGTGGCTCGAGCGTTGCCCCCCGCAAGCGGGTGAACTGAACGAAGTCTGGCCGTTGGTCACTTCAAGCCAGCGCAAAAAGGCGCCGATAGATGGGTCGTGACGATGAGACCTGAGATCGCGGACAGCTTGTTGAACATTCAAGCTCAACTCGGCGACGACCTGGGCGGGGTCTTGAGCAACCAACCAGCTCCCGAGGCGCCCGCGCCGGAACCGGAGGACGAGAAGGAGCCTCGCGGTCCGCGTGTCGATGGGGCGGTCGTGAAGAAGGCTCTGGCCGGCGTCGTCGGCGTCGGCGTTCTCGCCGTTGGCGGCCTGTTCGGATGGCCATATGTGGCCGACTTCCTCGAGCGTGAGACGCCCGCTCCACCCCAGCTCGCAGCGGTCTCGACCCCGATCGATGCGGAGCCGACGCAGCGCTTCGTCATCGACGGAGACAACATGTACCTCGAAGGGTCCGTCCCCGATCAGGCGACGTCGAGTCTGATCGAGAACGCGGCCAGTGATGTGCTCGGTGCCGACCGCGTGATCAACAACTTCGAGATCTCCAACGATGCGGTCTACAACCCCAATGAGCCCGTGCAGCTCTCGGTCGCCGAGACCGTGCAGTTCGGCACGGGCGAGGCTGCGGTGCGAGCGCAATACGAGCCCCTCATTGCACTGGCCGTCGAGCTGATGACCAGTCAGCCGAACGCGGAGCTGACCCTGATCGGTCACACGGACGACGTCGGTGAAGAAGCATCGAACGAAGCGTTGTCGGTCCGCCGAGCGACGACGGTTTCCGACGAGATCGTTCGTCGTGGGATCGAGCCGGAACGCCTGACGGCCGAAGGCCGAGGCGAGCTCGAACCGATCGAGTCGAACGACACGCCGGAGGGGCGCGCCGCCAACCGGCGCGTCGAGTTCCTCATCACCGGCCTGCTCCGCTGAGGCGAACCGTCCAAGAGCAAATCCAAGAGCGAGACGGCCTGGAAGCGAATCGGTCTGGATCCGCGCTCCAAGAAGTGGACCGGTCCGCTTCCTGAAGCGTTCACGATCGGCACACGTTCGTGCAGGATGCGCTCATGCAGCTTCCGTTCGACCAAGTCGATGTGTTCACCGCCGAGCCGTTCCTCGGCAACCCCGTGGCCGTCGTCCACGACGCCGACGGCCTCACCACCGAACAGATGCGGGCCATCGCGGTGTGGACGAATCTCTCGGAGACGACGTTCTTGTTGTCCCCGACGAAGGACGAAGCCGACTATCGAGTTCGGATCTTCTCGCTCTCCCAGGAACTCCCGTTCGCCGGACATCCGACCCTCGGGACGTGCCACGCGTGGCTCGGTCGCGGCGGCACGCCCGCGACCGCCGGCACCATCGTCCAGGAGTGTGAGCTCGGACTCGTTCCCATCCGCGACAGCGACGACCGCCTCGCCTTCGCTGCACCGCCTCGCTACCGGTCAGGCCCGGTCGACGACGCCGACCTCGCCACGGTGGTCGAGTACCTGGGTGTCGAGCGGGACGAGATCGTCGATGCCGCCTGGTGCGACAACGGCCCCGGATGGATCGCCGTGATGCTCGGGTCGGCCGACCGGGTCAACGCCCTCGCCCCAGCACCGACGTCGAAGGCCGATGCCGCCATCGGTGTCGTCGGTCCGCACCCGGCGGGTTCCGAGCTCGGGTTCGAGGTCCGGGCCTTCTTCACATGGGGTGGTGCGCACGTCGAAGACCCCGTCACCGGAAGCCTCAACGCTGCGTTGGCCCAATGGTTCTTCGAGTCCGGTCGCGTCGATTCGGGTTACGTCGCCTCGCAGGGGACGACGATGGGTCGCGCTGGACGCGTGGTCGTCGAGCCGGCCGATGGCGAGCTGTGGATCGGGGGCAACACGGTGACGTGCATCGAGGGCTCGATCGCCGTTTGATCGAGCTGTCGCGAGCGGGCCCTCCCGGGCTTGCCGCTAGCGGCCGAAGTCGAAGGTCTTGACCTCTTCCATGGCGTCGCACAGGTTCGACACGGCGCCAGAGAACAGTTCCTTGCCGAGCTCGGCGGTCGCCCCGGTCGGGTCGCCGATGTAGCCATCGGGGTCGAAGTCGTTCGAGAGCCAGCCGAACGAAGTCGAACCGCCGAACTTCACGTGCTTGTTGTCGGCGATGGCTTCTGGCACCTTGCGCTCGGCCTTCGACAGGTCGACCAGGTCGGGTCGCAGGTGCATGAACACCGACGTTTCGTTCATGCCGCCATGGATGCCCATCCCCAGTTCGGTCTCGGTCGACGTTCCGCCGTAGGCAGGGGGCAGCGACGGGTGCATCAGGAAGGTCTTCATGCCGGTCTCGAGTCGGATCTCGCGAAGGGCCGTGCCGAAGTGCGTGGTGTTTCCGCCGTGACCGTTGAGGAGGACCAGACGATCGACGCCGGTCGACGCGACGGATCGCGCCAGGTCGAGCAGCACTCGCATCAAGGTGTCGGCGCTCAGCACGAGGGTGCCGGGCGACCATGCGTGCTCGTTGCTCTTCGAGACCGACAGCGTCGGGAGCTGCCACACGTCGAGTTCTTCACCGCAGGCGTTGGTGACCGCTGTGGCCATCTCGTCGGCGATCACGTGATCGACCGAGAGCGGGAGATGCGGCCCGTGCTGTTCGACCGCTCCGATCGGCAGCAAAAGGATCGACTCGGGCTTGATCCGTTCGGCGATCGCAGGTCCGGAGAGGTCTTCGTAGCGGCGGCTCATCGAGACGACGCTACCGCACGGCTCCGAAGCCGGTTTCCCCGAGGGGCGCAGCGCTAGTCGGTTTCGCCCGACTCGCCTTCCGATTACTCGGCCGGGTCGCCATCCGGTTCCTCGATCTCTGCTGTCGCCGTCGAGATTCGCTGTGCGTAGCCGTCGGTCGGGTCGCGGAAGCTGAGCGATGATGCGATCTCAGCGACCACGGGCTCGGCCTCCACGAGCGTGTTCGACACGGCCATGAGATCGAATCCGAAGACCGGTCGGGCGTAGTCGAGCAGGGCTCGGAGCGGCTCGGTGGCGTCGGTGTCGCTCAGGACCCGCTCGGATAACAGCCCGAGGCGGAGGGCGTTGACGAGATCGGTGTCGGCGTCGTCGTGCTCCCAGCCTTGGCGCAGCGGGGAGCGCAGCAGCACGGCGTCCGCCAAGCTCTCGGGGAGGCGCCACACGCGCAGGAGGTCCGCGGCGACGTCGTCGAGCGAGAAACCGAGGATGTCCATCTCGTGGACCGGGTCGGGCCAACCCTCGCCGAGCGTGGTGAGGTGCTCGTAGACGATGGGTGCTTCCTGGGCCATGACGAGGTGGCCGATGGAACCGAGGAGACCGCCGAGGAACGCTTCCTCGGCCAAGTTCGGAAAGACCTTCTGAGCGAAGATGCGCGACAGCGTGCCGTTGACCACGGTTCGCTTGCGGATCTCGTCAGCGTTCAGGCCGCCATCGGAGTCGGCCGGCAAGATCTGACGCATCGAGGTCGCCATGACGTGGACGCGGAGCTGGCGGAGTCCAATCGTCATCAGCGCCTGGGGCAAGCTGGTGACCCTCGTGGCCGGGCTGTAGAGCGCGGAGTTCGCGATCTTGAGCACCGACGCGGCGAGTGATGGTTCTCGGCCGATGATGTTGGCCAGCTTCGGAACCGAGACGTTGTCCTCGTCGCCCAGGTGATGAATCACCTCGAGCACAACGGCTGGGGGAGTGGGCAGCTTCGATGGGTCGACCAACAGGTCTTCACGCGACGGAAGCTGGAGGTCGTCGATCTTGGTGGGCACAGTTCGCTGTCCTCGTAGCGGTTGGGCCCCAATAGTCTCGGTCGCCGCCCCCTCAGCTATGAGGGGTGTGATGCGAACTCGACGACGTGCCAGCGGTTGGGCGCATCGGCCGCGTGGGCTCAGGCGGGTAGGCCGTCCCAGAACTCCGAGGCATTGTGGAAGCCGGCGTCGACGAGGTCCCCGTCGCCATCCCATGGCCCGACGCCCTCGCCGCTCGCAACGGTGATGAGGAGGGCCGCACCGAGTTCGGCTGACTTGCTGATGAGTTCAGGCAGCGAGTCGCTCGTCGGGTCTTCGACGAGTGCCACCGGGCCGCCGGGGTCGTACACGGGCGGCGCATCGATGATGGAGAGATCGTGTCCGGCGACCCGCTGGTCGCCCCTGGCCGGTTCGCCGTCTGACTGGTCTGACTGGTGTGGGTGGTCGGGGCGGTCGAGTTCGGTCACCCACCAGCGAGATCTCGGCGTCAGTCCGACGCGCTCGAGCATCGATCGCTTCGGCTCATCGAGCCGGGCGGTGACGACGCGTACGTGGTCGACGGTGATCGAGCGTGCGGCTTCTGATGCGAGCACGGTGAGCAGCGCCCGACCGTCGATGGCCCACCGCTCGTCGGCGGTCACGGCGAAGTCGTCGACCATGACCCGGTCGCCTTGCACCGTGCCGATGATGAAGCCCTCGTCGGTTCGCAGAGCGAGCGTGTCGTCTTGCATCACGAGCCACATCAGGAACGCCAGGTGCGTCTCGCCAGCGTTTGGCGCAGGGTTCCAAAACCGTGGAGACAGCGAGGCGTATCGCTGGCGACGCTCGTCCATCACTTCGGCAACCCACGAGCAGTCGTCGGTTTCGAGTTGGCGGACCGCGAGCTTGTCGGTCGTCACCGGCTAGACGCGTTCCATCGGGACGTGCGGTTCGGGCGGCAGCGCGATGACGATCTCGTCGCCCGGTCGGATCGTGCCGCCGAGCATGACGACGCTCATGACTCCGGCCTTTCTGACCGTGTTGCCGTTCTCGTCGTTGCCGACCATCGCCTTGAGCAGCCCGTCTTCGTGGCCGTTGATCTGGCCGCACGGATTGCGAAGCCCGGTCAGCGAGACGAGTGCCCGCTCACCGATGCGCAGGAGTGTGCCGGTGGGCAGTCCGATGAGATCGATGCCCTCGGTGGTGACGTTCTCGCCGAGGTCACCTGGCTGCACGGTGAAGCCCGCTTCGCCGACCTCGTCGAAGATCTCCGACGACATCAGGTGCACCTGGCGCAGGTTCGGTTGATCCGGATTGGCCGCGACGCGAGACCGGTGCTTCACCCGCGGGCCACAGTGGGCATCGCCCTCCACCCCGAGCCCGGGGAGGATCGAAATCTCGTCCGACACGCTCTTGGCGAACGTGTGGTCCGCGCTGCGATGGACGGCGACGACACGGCCGGGAAGCGGGCCGGAAACGGGGTGGGAACCGGGATCGGGCATGGCGCAAGCCTAGATGGCGCTGGAGTGTCAGTCGGTCTGAATAGGTTGTTCTGCGTGAAGTTCTTGCACACCTCGGATTGGCACGTCGGCAAGGCCATCCGCGGCCACTCGCGAGCGGCCGAACACGAGGC
>CALLIQ010000544.1 GCA_938008925.1 uncultured Acidimicrobiales bacterium | reverse complement strand
GAGCTGCCGGGACGATCAGCATGAGTCCCGCTGTCGCGGACGTGCGGATCACGCGCCAATCGATGGGCTGCAGTGCGCCGTCGCTCATGAGGCTCCTCGGATCATGGCAAAACACTACTGCCCACCAGGGGTGCTCTCGTCACCCGCCAAGGGTCACCTCAGAACTGCGTCCAGCGAGCCGTTGACCCAGCTCCACGGTCTGTTCATCGGCGGTTCATCGAACGGTCAAGGTGTCGACACGCTGGCTGAGTTCGATGTCGTCATGGACGTGATGGCGAACCCTCGGACAGCAGACCTCGAGTGGAAGTCGACCGGGCTCTGCCAGAGCTCGGACGTGGCGGTGTTCTTCCCCGAACGGGACAACCGAACAGCGGTCGAGCGGGCGAAGGCGATCTGCATGTTGTGCTCCGTTCGGCACCGGTGCCTGGACCACGCAATGACCGTTCGCGAACCGGCGGGCGTGTGGGGAGGAACCGACGAGTGGGAACGCCGGCGCCAGTGGCGAGCGGAAGGAAGACGACAGCGCTTGTGACGCCTCGGGACTACCGTCTTCGCCGTGACGAAAGACGAACGTTCCGCTGACGACGAGCCGACCCTGGAAGCGGTCGGTGGCTGGCCGACGCTCATCGGCAAGGCCAGTGACGGCATCGACCTGACCGAGGGCGAGTCGTATGCGGCCATGGCCGCGATTCTCGATGGCGGCGCGACGGCCGCCCAGCTCGCTGGTTTCGTCATCGCCCTTCGAACCAAGGGTGAGAGCGCGATCGAGATGACGGGCATGGTCCGGGCCATGCGTTCGGCTGCCGAGCCCCTGCAGGCGCCCGATGGCGCAATCGACATCGTGGGCACCGGTGGGTCTCGCCATCGGCGCAGCCATGCGCTCAACGTCTCGACGATGGCCTCGTTCGTCGCCGCCTCGGCGGGGAGCATCGTGTGCAAGCACGGGAACTACCGGGCCTCGTCGACCTCGGGGGCCTTCGACTTCCTCGCTGCGGTCGGCGTCGACGTCGACATCGAGCCAGCCGCGCTCGAGGCGCAGATGCGCGATCATGGCCTCGGGTTCGCCCTCGCAAAGCGGTTCCATCCGGCGATGCGCCACGCCGGACCCGTCCGGTCCGAGCTTGGCGTGCCGACCGTGTTCAACCTTCTCGGTCCCCTCGCCAATCCGGGGCGGGTGACCCGAGGTCTCGTCGGCACCGCTTCTGAGGAGCGAGCCGAGCAGATGGCGTCGGTCCTTCAGGCGTTGGGCGCCGACCGGGCGTGGGTCGTGTCCGGTCATGACGGGCTCGACGAGCTGTCGACACTGGGAACCAACGTGGTGTTCGACGTGACGCCCAACGCGATCGAGCGGATCGAGATCTCGGCAGCCGATGTCGGTCTCGAGGCGCCGTCCTCGATGAACGACCTCGCCGGTGGCGATGCGGAGGCCAACCAAGCGATCTTCTCCGCAATGCTCGAGGGGGCAGCCGCAGCGGCACCGACGAACATCGTGGTGTTGAACGCCGGAGCGGCGCTCGTGGTCAGTGGTGCCGCAACCGACTTGGCCGAGGGTATCGAGTTGGCCCGGGCCAGCCTGGCCGACGGTCGAACGGCCGAGCTCGTCGCAGCACTGACCAGCTGAGCTGGGTTCGCCCCAGCGACTGTGACTGCCCTGTTCAGGCGGCGGCCGGTTCGGCGGGAGCGAAGCTCGGAAGGGCGGGCAGGGGGCTGGCCAGTCGACCTTCCGAGGAGACGATGGTGATCGACCCCGCATTGCGGTCGAGCCACGATGCGATGCACAGCACTTCGTCGGGTGACGGCGTGGCGACTCGCTCGTCCCGGAGACGTCCACCCGGACCGAGCTCGACCCGAACGCCATTGGTCGTCTCGACGACGAGTCTGTGGAGGTCGTCGAACTGGCGAAGACGTCGAACCCGGCTCATCGCTCGCACGAACGCGGCGGCTCGATCTCGGGTGTCGGCGGCCTCTTCGAACCGCTCGGTGTTCGCCAGCCGCTCCATGCGATCCCGGAGTGGCTGGAGGACGAGATCGGGTTCGCCGGTGATGGCGCGGGCGACGGTGTCGACCACCACCGCGTAGTCGCGCTCGTCGACTCCGCCGCTACACGGGCACATCGCGACGCCGAGTTGGGCGGCCGTGCACGGCGCCTCTTTCGGAACGAAACCCTTACGGGCGATCCGGGTCGAGCATCGACGAATCGGCAGTGCGGTCTGGATGGCGTCGATGACGGCTTGGGCCTCGCGTCGGTTCGCCAAGGGGCCGAGCACGATGCCGTCGGCTCGATGGGTCGACGTTCCTCGCCCATCGGGCGCCGCCGCTGCCTTCGACGCCACCTTTGAGGTGATCGTCAGGCGAGGAAAGCGCTCGGTCGTCGTGAGCTTCACGTAGCAGGGACGTAACGGCTTTCGCCCCCGACGATTGAAGCGGGGCTGGTGCTCGTGGATCAGCCGGAGTTCTCGGAGTTCGGCCTGCAAGGTGTTGGAGCACACCTCGTGTGAAATCGATTCGGTCTCTCGCAAGAGTTGCGCGATCTTGCGCCTGCGATCCGACGAGAAGTAGCTGCGCACCCGGCTCCGCAGGTCGGTCGCCTTGCCGACGTAGAGCACCCGGCCGTCGCGATCGTGGAAGCGGTAGATCCCGGGAGAGCGGGGAAGCGACGTGGTCATCTTCAGCTTCTTCCACTGCGGATGGCCGGCCAGAGTCGGCAGAGCGATGAGATCGTCGATGCCGGTGACGCCCCACGCCGAGCCTCGCTCGATGAGGTAGTGAAGGAGATCGGTGGTCGCCCAAGCGTCGTCGAGCGCTCGGTGCGTCGGTTGGTGGGGGAGCCGCAGGCGGCGTGAGAGGTCACCGAGCTTGTGGTTCGGCACCTCGCCGGCGAGGAGGCGCCGCGACAGCGCGAGGGTGTCGAGTCGCTGGTTGCCGAGCATCGGGCCGCCGTAGCGCCGCATCGCCATGTCGAGAAAGCCCATGTCGAATCGGAGGTTGTGGGCGACGATGACCGATCCGCCGATGAACTCGAGCAATGAGGGGAGCACGGTCGCCATCTGCGGAGCTCGCATCACCAGCTGATCGGTGATGCCGGTGATCATCGTGATGTTCGGCGGAATCGCACAGCCGGGATCGACCAGGGTCTGGAACGTGCCGAGCACCTCGCCACCCTTCACCTTGACCGCTCCCACCTCGGTGATCTCACACGTGGCGGCATTGCCTCCCGTCGTTTCGAAGTCGATCACGCAGAAGGTGACGTCGGAAAGCGGCGTGCCGAGCTCATCGAACGTACGTTGTCTTCCGGGTTGCATACCGGGTGATCCAAGACGAACAAGCGTTCGGTGTCAAGGCGAACAGTGGCGTGTTCACCACTCAACGTGACATTCGGTCACCGTGGGTCGATCGGACCGGGCCGAATCGTCCGCCCGTCGTGACATTGTTTGAGAACACCGTTGAATTCGGGGTCGTGTGACCGATCAGAATTCGTGTTGGAAGTGTGACCGCCACGACTCCGGCGCCATCGCACGGACCTCAAGGAGCAATCACGATGAAAGACGACGCACTCGACTCAGCCTGCGAGCTGGCGTTCCAGGTCGCTCGAGAGGGACTCGAGGCGAACCCGCCGATCAACCCTCCCGCCGCGATGCGGAGCTTTCTCTATGTCGCTCACCTGCCTCGCCGCGCCATGACCGTGGCGCAGCGGGCGATCGAGGAGGACCCCGAGTTTCGTGCACGGGTCGTCGCCGTCGCCGA
>CALLIQ010000543.1 GCA_938008925.1 uncultured Acidimicrobiales bacterium | reverse complement strand
CCTCCCGCTCACCGACGACGACAAGGTGCTCGCGGCGGAGATGCGGAACTACTGGACGAGCTTCGCCCGCTCGGCCGATCCGAACGGTTCAGCGTCGGTCGCATGGCCACAGTTCGAGACGAACGAGCGGCAGTGGTTGCGACTCGACCACGAGGTGCAGGTCGAGGCCGTCGATCGTGTCGACAAGTACGAGATCTTGAACGCTCGGACCGCTCGATTGGTCGAAGCGATGTCGTCGATCGGTGTCACCGTCGGCTCGTGATCGAGGGCATCTCGGGCTAGAGCCCGCTCATACAGCAAGCAGCAGGCTGCTTCTTGGCTGATCGCATTGCAGCCACTAGCCTTGGGGTCAGTGGCTTCCGGGTCGACTTCCCTCCTCGACCACCGCCGTCGGTCGGCCACGGAATTCTTCGGCTGACGCAACGGCGTCAGCCGAGGAATTTCTTTGTCAGCCGTTGCATCGTGTTGGCCGTACGCATCGTGGCGACGCCGACGATGCGGTCGAGCGCCGTGAGTTCGAGAGCCGATTCGAGCAGGCCACCGCGTGGGAGCCAGAAGAGCGTCCGGCCGTCGAGGTGGAGCAGGTCGTCGTCGGTGGCGAGGGCGAGCAGCTCCGACGCGGTGTCGGCGTCGGGCTCGTCGCGGACGAGCAGCGTTTGGAGCTTGCCCTCGAAGCCCGCTCGCGCCGTCTCGTCGAATGGCTCGGTCGAGGCGATGGAGCGAACTTGTTCGGCGGTACGGATCATGGTGGGCACGCCGTAGCCGAGCGTGCGTTCGAGCGCGGTGGCGATGCGCAGCTCGAGGCCTGCGATCTTCGGTGCGGTCGGAGCGGTGTCGGTGTCGAACACGACGTTGCCACTCGCGAGGTAGCCGGTGGCGTCGTCGAGGCCGAGGTCGGTGAAGATTGCTTCGAGTTCGGGGTTCTTCACCCGATGTCCACCGACGTTCATGCCGCGGAGGAAGGCCACCATGCGCTCGCTCATGGGCGGTCGAGCTTCAGCTCGTCGGCCGCGAATTCGACGGCCTCGACGAAGGCCCGAATCGCTGGCCGGTTCTCGCTCGAGGTCCGACACACGAGGTCGACCGAGCGGGCGAATGGCTCGGCCAGCTCGATCACTCGAACGCCCGGTGGCAGGTTGAGTACCCCGAGTTCGGGAACGAGGCCAAGGCCGGCGCCGGCGGCGACGAGGTTGAGCACGGTGGGGTAGTCGTCGATCTGATGGACGATGTCGGGAGTGATGCCCGCCTCGACGAACGACAGCGTGATGCACCGGCCGCAGCTGAGCTCGGGCGGCGATGCGATGATCGGCTCGTCTTGCAGATCGGCGAGTGAGACCTGATCGGGGCCGTCCCAGTCGGTCGGAACGATGACGCGGAACCAGTCCTGGCAGATCGGCGTGCGGGTGAGGGTTGCGCCGACGTCGGTGGGGGAGCGCGGGTAGTCGATGAGGAAGACGGCATCGATCTCGCCGGAGCGAACGGCTTCGAGCTCGAGTGCCGCTTCGCTCTGGAACGTGCGAACCGTCAGGTCGGGGTGCTGCTCGCGAAGGCGCGGGAGCACGATCGGCAGCAGGGTGCCGGCGACGGACTCGAGGATCCCCACGCGGATGTCGCCGGTGACGTCGGACTGGATGCGTTCGAGCGCTGCCTGTGCCTCTTCGAGCTGTGCCAGGACGACCTCGGCGTGGTGCACGAGTTCGCGCCCAGCGTCGGTGAGTTGTACGGTGCGGCCGACCCGTTCGAGCACGGCCACACCGGTCGTGCGTTCGAGGCTGCCGAGCTGCTGGGAGACGGCCGACGGCGTGTAGCCGAGCGACGTGGCGGCCGACGCAATCGTCCCTCGATGGGAGACCTCGGCGAGCATGCGGAGCTGTTGGACGTTGAGATCCATGGCTGCACGCTAGCGTCAACCATGAAGCTGTGCTGATGGGTATTCGTTAGAAACCCTCGCTTTTCTTCTGCTTTGGCAGGGTCGATGATCAACACATGTTCCTGATCAACTGCCCCACCTGCCAGAGCCAGCACCTCGTCGGCTACGGCGCTGTCCGATCGTTCGAGAACTCCGAGCACGGCCCGCTGATGACCTTCGAGTGCCCCAACGGCCACGAAGCCCTCTGGGCCGCCCGCCCCGAAGAGCTCGCCGCAACCCAAGCCGCCTGACCTCCGTCACCTCTGGGGTCAGACCCCAAAAGCGACGAAGGTTCGCCCAAGGCGAACCAGCGAAGCAAACGACTGACTCCTGGATGTTTCAGGCGAAGCCTGAAACTCCGTAAGTGAGCGAAGCGAACGGCGTGGAGCCTGGGAGAATCGAACTCCCGACATCCTGCTTGCAAAGCAGGCACTCTACCAACTGAGTTAAGGCCCCTTGGGTCTGACGAGGTTACCCGTCTCCGTCGGCGTTTCGTTTGCATATGTGATCGTTCTGTAGCCTTCGCCGATGTCCGATGGCTCCGCTCCAAACGCCATGTCATCGGGCGGGGACGCCGTGCCATCGGGCGAGGACGCCGTGCCAACGGGCCGAGACCGCGTGTTCTACGGATGGATCGTCGTCGGCGCGGTCTTCGTGGTCCTGTGCGTCACGTCGGGGATCGGCTTCTACAACGCCGCCGTGATTCTGCGGGCGGCCAAGGTCGAACTCGATGCGTCGGTCACGATCGTCTCGGCGGCCACTGCGCTCTTCTTCGGAATCAGTGGAGCGACCGGCTTCGCCCTCTCAAGGCTGATGGACCGCGTCGACCTCCGGTGGTTCTACACCGCTGGCGGCATCATCGGCGCCGCTGCGCTCCTGGGTTTGCGTTGGGTCGACTCGGTGGCCGAGCTGTTCGTCTTCTTCGCCGTGTTCGGCGTTGCGTTCGCCGTCGCTGGCTTGGTTCCCTCGACCACGATCGTCGCCCGCT
>CALLIQ010000542.1 GCA_938008925.1 uncultured Acidimicrobiales bacterium | reverse complement strand
GGCCGCCTCCGCGAGTACATCGACATCGTTCGGATGGGGATGAACGGCGAGCGGATGGTCTACGACGGCAAGCACTACGTCCTCCCCCGTCCCGGTGGGGAAGGCAAGGCGCTCAAGTCTTCGATTCCGCCGAAGCCCGACATTCCCATCTACCTCGCAACCCTCGGGCCGAAGTCGCTCGAACTCACCGGGAGGGTTGCCGACGGTTGGCTCGGCACGTCGTTCATCGCCGAGCAAGCCGACGTGATGCTCGATCCGATCCGAGCCGGCGCGGCAGAGGCTGGCCGCAGTATCGACGACATCGACATCCAGGTCGGCGGGATGCTCTCGGTGTCCGACGACGTCGACGCGCTGATCGACAAGGCCCGCCCTGGAATGGCATTCACCCTTGGCGGCATGGGATCGGCCAAGACGAACTTCTACAACGCTGCGTTCACCCGGGCCGGCTTCGGCGATGTCGCCGCCGAGGTCCAACGCCTCTGGGTCGACGGCGACAAGGCGGCCGCCGCCGCCGCTGTGCCAGAGGAGCTCTGCCTCGCCGCCTACCTGATCGGCACCGAAGACATGGTCAAAGACCGCGTGCGGGCCTACCGCGACGCCGGCGTGACCTGTCTTCGCGTCTCACCGCAGGGACGGTCGGCCGACGACCAGATCGCCCACCTCGAGATGGCCGTCGACGTCATCCGCTCGGCTGTTGCCGGCTAACCGAAGCAACGCGAAGCGTTGCCGTTGCCGGGAGTTGTGAGCGCCAGCGAACAACTCGAAGCAATGCGGAGCATTGCCCTTAACGGTCTGGCGGGCGATGGTGCCGGATCGGGTGGGTAGTGCGGAACGGCTCGGGCCAATCCTCGAACTTCGGGCCGACGTTCATGCCGCCATCGATCGAGAAGTGCTGACCGGTCACCCATGCCGCGTCGTCCGATGCCAAGAACGCCACGGCGGCGGCGATGTCGCCGGGCTCGCCGACTCGGCCGAGAGGCTGGAGCGATGCGTCGCTCTCACGCACCGCCGCGAGCTGTTCCTCGGTCGCCTTCGGGTTCCCGACGTACAACGGTGTTGCGATGAGTCCCGGGCACACGGCGTTGCACCGAATGTTCGACTCGGCGAGCTCGAGTGAGGCCGTCTCGGTGAGCGCGAGCACCGCCGACTTCGCTGCGCTGTAGAGGTGAGGCCCCCAACCTGGACGCTTTGCGCAGATCGAGGCCGTGTTGATGATCGAGCCGCCGCCGCGCTCTGCGATTGCCGGCGTGGCGTGCTTGATCCCGAGGAACACCGACTTCACCAAGACGTCGAAGGTGAGATCGAAGTCGTCGACCGACGCTTCGACCAGCGGGCCGAGCGCCCCGCCGAAGCCGGCATTGTTGAACATGATGTCGAGGCCGCCGAAGAGATCGGTCGCCTCGCTCACCGCTGCGGCGATGTCCTCTTCCTTCGACACGTCGGTCCGCAGCGCGGCGGCGCGTTCGCCCAGTTCGTCAGCCAGTGCGCTGGCTTGGTCGCCATTCAGGTCGGCGATGAGGACGGATGCCCCCTCGTCGATGAACCGACGCACGGTTCCGGCGCCGATGCCCGACGCACCGCCGGTGACGATGGCGACCTTTCCGTCGAACCGGTCCGGGATGGGCATTGCGGCCTCAGCCATAGGACACACCGAGGCCGGCTCGAGCGTCTTGTTGCACGCCGTAGTTCGGGATCGGGTACCGAAGACCGTTGCCCGACAGCGCCTCGAGACCGGCGATGGCCTTGGGGACGAACTGCGGGGGCATCGCCATGAGCAACTCGTCATCCTGCACGCCGCCATAGCGCCGCTCCGCGAAACACGGGATCGACAGGCTCGGCTCGCCGGTCGAGAGCGCTCGGCCCCAGGAGTCGGCGCACGCGGACTCGCCAACGCACCCCCACTCGAAGTTCTTGTAGCCGGACCACTGCAGCCCGTTGATCAGGAGGATCATCTGGGCCGGGTTCGCGTAGATGAGGCAGATGTCGGGTGGATCGAGGCGACCGGTGGTCAGCGGGGAGACGGCCATCGCCTCGTACTTGCCGAAGGGCACGGTGTGCATGGCGTGCTGATGGGCCGATGAGTCCTCGAGGGTCTCGAACCAGACACCGGCCATCTTGTCGCCGCTCAGCCAGTCGTCGTCGCGCGGGTGCAGACCGATCACGGCGCCGCACTGCGGTCCGACGAGGTCGTCGTTGGTGATGCCGACGGTCCAGTTGAGGCGGCTGGCCATGCCGACGATCTGATCCGTGGTGTGGATGTCCTTGGGCCGACGGATCCTGGGAATCGCCTCCATCTCATCGGCGGTGGCGAACATCGACATACCGATGGGCGTGGTTCGCAACCTGAGCAAGCGGTTGAGCGAGTCGACCAGACCCGGCCAATCGGCGCCTCGCGGGACATCACCGATGATCACGGCTCGTCCGTCGTTCGTGGCCTCTGAAGTGCTCGTCATGAGACCGAAGCTAGTGGTCGGCTCGATTCTGTTCACTTCCGTCTCAAGTGGTGCCCGTTCCGACCCGAAAACTGTGGAGTGAGAACGTTCACCCGAAGCTCGACTCCCCGGTTCATCGCTGCCGCACTGGCCACCACGCTCACGCTTGGTGCGTGCTCCAATGGCGACGACTCCACACCGGACCTCGCCTTTGCCGACTCGACCACCTCGACGGTGTTCGGCACGACGACGACGTTGCTCATCGCCGAAAAGCCAGACGTCTCGCTGCCCGAGGGTGACGAGGCGTTCGTGCGCTTCGAGGCCGCATGGGTGTGCGAGCTCCAGCGCCGCACCTTCCCGACGCCAGAAGCTCTCCAGCAGGCGCTCGATCAGAAGCTCGTCGACACCGGGCTGACCCGAGCCGACTACGACCAGTTCCGGTCCGACGTCAACAACAGCCAAGACCTCCGCGACTCGATCCTGTTCGAGTATCAGGAGACCTGCCGCCCCTGAGCCGGGCGCCCAGGCCCCGTCTCTCGAACGCCTCGACGTCGGATCCACGATGGAAGACCAGACAGCCGGCGGCGCGATGGCCCCGATTCTGGCCAGCCCTCCGACCGCCGTCGCCGCTGCGACACCGGGCGACGGCCCGACGGCCGGGTGGTCTGAGCTCACGAAGTTCGCCGTTGCCTTCGTTGGCGTGTTCATGATCATCCTCGGCTTTGGCGCAGTCGGCGTGATGTTGGCCGATGACGAACCAACATCGCCGTTCGAGAGTTGCCGCAACATCGGGACGAACGACGACCCATTCTGGATCTGCGGCGAACAGCCGTAGATCCGTCGCGGCTCCGTCGATCGGCCGATCCAGAGCGGCGACATCGAAGGAACGGCATACGAACGTGCGTTCCTCAGCGGCGCGAACGGCCTAGGCTCGCCGTGTGCCATCGGGAGCGACGCGCCAAATCGGTGAGAGCGATCACGCAACGCTCGTCGTCGCCGATCCACCGCGTCAGTCGTGGTTTGCGCTGTGGCGCGACACCGATGCCGGCACGCTGCTCGACCTGGTCGACGCCGACGATCATCTCGAGCGACGATCCATCGAGCTGACCCGACCCGACGCACACGGGAAGCTCGGCACGGCCGGGACGTCGGTCCGGGTCCTCCCGATCGCTTCGGCGATCGACGAACTGGCTGGCCTCGAGGCCAGCGACACCGTGACGCCGTCGGTTCGAGCCTGGTCCGTCGGCGTGCGCCTCGCTCTCGACCTCGTGGCGCGCGGACGGCTCCTGCCCTCACTCACCGACGAGGGCTTCGACGCGTGGCGGCTCGACCCGCTCGATGCCGATGACCGCCAACGCTTCTCCGAGCTCGCCGCAGCGCTTCCACCCCAGGCGATGTGCCGGCCGATTCAGTCGGCCAGGACCGGAGCTCCGAACTTCCACGAACCGACTCGGCTCGTACGCGGCCTGTACGACGCCGTCGCCGACTCGATGGTTCGAACGTCAGCGGCCGCAGCGATCGTCGAGAGTCCGCCGTTCGCCGACGTCGATCGCCTCCGACTTCAGCACCTGCGGTCATGGATCGACGACATCGCATCGGTCCACTGCGCTGGCGCCGTTCTTGCGCTGCGGGTGTTCCCGCCCGACACCCTGTTTCCCGAGACGCTCGATTCCGGCGTCGACAGTCGCCATCACCCCGACTCGGTCGATCTCGACCTCGATCTCGACTTCGGTGCCGACGGCGGCGGTGCTGGCGCAGCGATGTGGCGGGTCGTGTTCCAGCTGCGAAGCCAGCTCGACCCGTCGCTGGTGATCGATGCCGACCAGTTGTGGTCGTCGCCACGAGAAGTCATGGAGCGCCTCGGACGCGAGGCCGAGGTCGATCTGCTCGCCGGACTGCGTCGGGCGGCCGACATCTGCCCTGCGCTCGCGCCGGCGCTGGATCGTTCGGCGCCTTCCCACCTCGACATCACCGACGATGCACTCGACGAGTTGCTCGACCGCCTCGACGATCTGTCGGCGGCCTCGATCGAGGTGCGGTGGCCGTCCGATCTGGTGTCGCCGACCATCGAGCGAACGCTCGTCGTGGGTGCGTCCGCGCCCGGCGGCGCGCTTCCGACCATCACCGATCTCGACAGCCTGCTCACCGTCAATTGGGAGTTCCTGCTCGACGGCTCGCCGCTCACCACCGATGAACTCGCGATCCTCGGCGAGGCCAAGCGACCGATGGTGCCCATCCGTGGCCGCTGGGTGCGCCTCGACCACCGGACGAGGGAACGCCTTCGTGAGCGTGCGCCCGTCATCTCTGCCGCCGACGCGCTGGCAGCGGCCCTCGGCGACGGCCTCGACCTGTCGAACCTGCTCGGATCGAAGGGCACCCTCGACGGCGCGCTCGACCAGCCAGAGGTCGTGGCGGTCGAGGTCCGGGGCGCGGTGGAGGATCTCGCCAAGCGTCTTCAGACGCTCACCGGTGAACGAGAAGAACCCGAGCCCGCACAACTCCAGGCCGAGCTCCGCCCCTACCAGCGTCGAGGCCTCGCCTGGATGTCCGATCTGTGCGACATCGGGCTCGGCGGATGCCTCGCCGACGACATGGGTCTCGGCAAGACCATCCAGCTGCTCTCCCTTCACGCAAAGCGAGGAGGCGCAACGCTCGTGGTCTGCCCCACGTCGCTCGTTGCCAACTGGGAGCGCGAGGCCAAGCGGTTCCTGCCGTCGACGATCGTGCATCGCTACCACGGGCCGAGTCGTTCACTCGGAACGGTCGAACCGGGCGATCTCGTGATCACCACCTACGGGGTGGTCCGCACCGACGTCGACGCACTCTCGGCCGAGTCGTGGGATCTCGTCGTGGCCGACGAGGCTCAGCACGCGAAGAACCCCCGATCGCGCACGGCCAAGGCGCTCCGCCAGCTCCCCGGCCGGGCCCGGATCGCGCTCACCGGAACGCCGGTCGAGAACCGCCTCACCGAGCTGTGGTCGATCCTCGACTGGGCCGTCCCCGGCCTGCTCGGACCGCTCGAGACCTTCCGCCGAAACACGGCGACCCCGATCGAGAAGGACGGCGACCCCGAGGCGACCGCTCGTCTCGCCACCATCGTCGCCCCGTTCCTCCTCCGTCGAAAGAAGACCGATCCGGGCATCGCCCCGGAGCTCCCACCCAAGAACGAGCGCGACGTCGTCGTGCCCCTCACCGACGAACAGGTCTCGCTCTACAAGGCGACCACCGAGGAGGTCCTCGCCGACCTTCGCGACAACGACGGACTCGCTCGCCACGGGATCGTGCTGCGGTTGCTCACCGCGTTGAAGCAGATCACCAACCACCCCGCACAGTTCCTCGGCGAGACGGGGCCCATCGAAGGTCGTTCGGGCAAGATCGACGCGTTCGACGAGCTGATCGATCTGGCACTCGGCAACGGCGAGCAGACGCTCGTGTTCAGTCAATACGTCTCGATGGGCGAGCTCCTCGTCGACCACCTCACGACCAGGGGCGTTTCCAGCGCGATCTTGCACGGTGGGCTGACGGTCGCCAAGCGCCAGGAGCTCGTCGACCGCTTCCAGGCGGGCGCTCTCGACGTGTTGGTGCTCTCGCTGAAGGCGGGCGGTACCGGGCTGAATCTCACGGCTGCCACCCACGTCATCCACTACGACCGGTGGTGGAACCCGGCGGTCGAGGACCAGGCGACCGACCGGGCCTACCGGATCGGTCAGAAGAACACCGTGTCGGTTCATCGCCTCGTCACCGAGGGCACGGTCGAAGACCGGGTCGCCGAGCTCTTGCGGACCAAGCGTGCGCTCGCCGACAAGGTGATCGGCGGTGGGGAGAGCTGGATCGGCAACCTCGACGATGACGATCTCGCCGCGCTGGTCCGCCTCGATCAACCAACGCTCGACGGTGCTGGTGCTGACGGCAGCGAGGCCGACAGCCCTGACTCCGACAGCCCTGACTCCGACGATGGCGAGGCCGCCTGATGGCCCGGCAGTTCGGCGACACGTGGTGGGGTCTGGCCTGGGTCGATGCGCTCGAGCGACGGGCGGCGGGTGATGACGGGCGTCTCGCTCGCGGCCGCACCTACGCCCGCAAGGGTCACGTGCAGACGGCCGAGGTGCTCCCCGGCCATGTGAAGGCGGTCGTTCTCGGCAACGACGACTACCGCACCGATGTCTCGGTGACCTCGCTGACCGACGCACAGTGGGACCAGGTGATCGACTTGATCGTCGGTCGGGCCGCTCATTCCGCTGCGCTCCTCACGGGCGAGCTGCCGCCGGCCTTGCTTCACGAGTGCGACGAGATCGGCGTCTCGTTGTTGCCCGGACCGTCCGACCTGATCCCCGATTGTTCGTGCCCCGACTGGGGCGATCCGTGCAAGCACGCGGCGGCGTTGTGCTACTTGATCACCGACCTCATCGATTCCGACCCGTTCACGGTGCTGTTGCTCCGAGGCCGAAGCCGACCCGAGCTCCTCGAAGAGATCCGTCGACGGCGGACGAGCGGTGTGCTCGATCTCGACGTCGAGACCGTCCCGGCCGGCGTGCCCGCTGCCGAGGTGTGGGAGCGCGATCTCGGGCGTCTTCCTCGAGTCCCGGTCGCAGCTCGCCCGCACCGGCCGGTCGCGATTCGCCACCGACCGCCGGTCGACTCGGGCGTCGAGCTCGCATCGCTCGACCTCCTCGCCACCGATGCTGCGGTGCGGGCTTGGGGTGTGATCGATCATGGCGGCGACGCCGGACTCGCTCACTCCCCCATCGTCGACGGCGCGCGTCGAGCGGCCGACGCTGCCCGCGATGTCGACCTGCTGGCCGACATCGCCGATGCCATCGGCATCGACACCGACGAACTGGCCACGCTCGCGGTGGCGTGGCGGGTCGGGAGAGCCGAAGGCGTGATGGTCGCCCACGAGCCATGGCAGCCGGATCCGGCCGACCTTGCGCCGGCGAAGGCCGCCCTGCCGATCCCGGCGCGGCTCCTCGACAACACGGTCACGAGCGGCGACGTGCAGCTCCGGCTCGACACCGACGGCATGTGGTGGCGCTTCGAACGTCACCGCACCCTCGGCTGGGTCATCGCCGGCACGCCCGCCCACAGCCCCGAGCGAGCCCTCGCCACCACCCTCGACAGCTGACCGGCTCCTCACCTCCTCTGAGGTCACGACAGCTCCCGACCTGTCACTTCCTCTGAGACAGGACAGGTGTTTTGCTGTGTTGCGGTTCAGAGACGTGACAGGTGAAACAGGACGTTTTCCCTGGTCACGGCATCGGAGCGCGCCACGGGGCGCGTCGGCTGTCTCAGAGGAAGTGACAGGTTGACGGCTGTCGATGGGTCAGAGGAAGTGACCGGTTGCGGGCTGCCGGTGGGTCAGAGGAAGTGACAGGTCGCGCTGTTGGTCAGTCCCAGGTTCCGAACTGGAAGGCTTCGGTCGGGAGCGCTCGCCACTGATCCCACACCGCAGCGTCACCCTCGAGAACCTTGACGCCGTCGTGGGGTCGACCCCACATCGCCAGGAGCAGTTGAACGGGTGGTCCGCCGACTCGCACCGAACCCTCGCCGTCCGATTCGATGACGACCGGACCGGCTGTCTCCCCGTCCCCGGCCGCGGCGATCGAGAACTCCAGCCGACCTGGATCGACCCCGACGGCTCGACGCATCGCCGGAAGGAAGTACTGCGCTGTGTAGGCGATCGCATCGCCCGCCTGTCGCTCATCGAGGCTGTGCGGGTGGCCGAGAGCGAGCTCGACGTCGAGCCGGTGGACGCCCAGCTCCGACGCAGCGTGCCAACCCCACAGACCGACCGTGCCTTCGCCGCCGGTCATCGAGAAGTAGCACGAGCGATCGGTGTCGGCCTCGAGCTGATCCAGGGCGCTGTTGGCCCAGGAGGCAAGATCGGCCGTCGTTGCGCCGGCGGGCCTCCGCTCGCTCTCGGCGTAGCCGCGTGTTCGCGAAGCAGGGTCGTCCGGTGTCGCCCCGATCATCGACTCCCATGCGATGGCGACTCGGCCGATGTGTGCGGCGGCGTTGTACACCGTCCATCCCGGACAATTGGGCACGGGGCGCAGCTGCTCGTCGGCGGTTCGACCGGTGATGTAGTCGACCGCGCTGCGAGCGCACGCCAGGCGTTCGTCGTGGGTGAGCATGATCTTGTCCTACCAGAGCAGCTTTTCTCCGACCAGCCCGACCCCAGCCGATGGCGAAATGTCCCCTACCCTCGCCGGATGGCCCTCGAGCTCTGCATCGAATCCACGGGATGGATCGCTCAGTTCGCCCACGCAAACGGGTGGGAGTCGGTGGCGACCCTCGTTCGCTCCGGAGCCAGCACCCGACGCGGCGCCAACACGTCGCTGACGACGCACGACATTGGCGATCGTCGACGTGAGGCGATTCGTCAGACCGCATCGAGCCTGCCCTTCGAGCAGGCACAGGCCCTGTGGCTCGTCGACTCGTGCGGATACGGCTACGCCGACGCAGCCGAGATCGCTCGAGTCGACCGCTCGACCATGGCCGAGCGAGTGGCCAACGGCCGACGCACCATCCGCGTGCGCGCTTTCCCCGTCGCCGGCTGACCCTCTCGCCGGAGCCTCCGACGCACTCGAGATCAGGCGTCGTTGTCGGGCGGCCAGATCGTGTCGATGAACGTGACGATGTCGCCGGGCAGGTTCTTGCCCTTCTTCAGGCCGATCTGGATCTGACGGCGCATCGTCGGCAGTGCCCATGTCGGTCGGGGCGGTGAAGAAGGCGGCGACGAATGC
>CALLIQ010000541.1 GCA_938008925.1 uncultured Acidimicrobiales bacterium | reverse complement strand
GGTGAGGGCGGGGTCACCCTCCGCATGGGCGCGGCCGGCGGGGCTGCGGAACACGATTGCGAACGAGAGCAGAAACAGGCCGGCCGATCCCGTGAGGGCGAACGGGATCGACGACCATTGCGCGAGCGCGCCCAGGGCGATGCCGCCGCTGATCTCGCCGACCGACTCCGCCTGGCCGAGGAACGACTGCACGGTCGCGCGCACAGCACTTGGCGTTCGCCGGTTGACCCAAATCGTCGCAACGGCCGGGATGATCGCCCAGCCGAGTCCGCGGACGATGAAGGTGCCGGCGATGCCCGTCCAGACGTTCGGCGCCCATGCGAGCACGAGGGTGCCGAGCACTGCGCAACCGGCTCCCCACAGATAGAAGCGACGCGCCGCCCCTTCGCCCGCGACCCGCGCCTCGATCGCACGGAGCGCGATCGCCCCGGCGAGCAAGCCGATCGCGCCGAGCAGCGTGAACCACAGCACCGGATCGGCCGACTCAGGGAACCCCAAGTCGACCACGTGGCGGGTGAACAATCGATCGACCGCTTCCGCCCCGCTGTTGATCGTCAAGGTGGCGCCGAGGACGAGGAAGATCTGCGAATCGGTACGGGCGAGCTTCACTCCCTGGCGAAAGATCGCCAACGACTCGGCGAGCCGGTTCTCTGCGACCCTCGTGAAGTTGTGCTCGGTGAAGCCGAAGACCACAACGAGTCCGAGCAGCAGTCGAGCCACCCCCATCACGATGATCGTCGTGACGAGATCGGTCGCCCACGCGAGCGCCCCAGCCCCCGCGTAGCCGCCGATGCCGCCGAGGAGGCGCCACCGCTCCCGGATTGCCAGCACTCGGTCGATGCGATCCGGCTCATCGAGCTCGTCGGTGATCCACGCGACATCCGCCCCGCTCATGAAAGTGAAGCCGACGCCCCACACGGCCTGTGTGATCAGCAGGGGAATGAAGTCGGTCGTGAGACCTGTCGCGACGAAGGCGACCCCCATCACCACGTGAGAGACGACGATCGACCACTTGCGGCTCAGCGTGTCGGCCACGACACCGGTGGGGATCTCCGCCGTCAGCACGGCGATCTCGAGAGCGGTCCCGAGGAGGATGAGTTGCAGCGGTTCGAGGTCTGCGTCGGTGACGAAGTAGATCAGCGCGGCGATGCCATAGCCCCGAAACGTGATGCTCGACAGCGCCGTCCACCACAAGAAGATGGGGATCGGGTCGCGCTCGGTCGGGTTGGGCCGCGTCGGGCCAGCTTGCGTCACCGGGCGAAGCTAGGCCACCGAGACGGACGAGGCTCGCGGATTTGCTCGCCATCGACACCTGGGCTGACGCTCGCCTCCGGGCACGGTCGAGTCAGAGGTTGTCGAACACGACCGCCGCCAGTCGATCGCCTCGCTCGTCGCCGAGCAAGGCGTCGTCCATGCGATTCATCATGTAGGCGAAGGTCATCCGGCGATCGACGTCGACCACGATCGACGAGCCGCCCCATCCGCCCCAGTACCCGATCCGACGATCGGGGAGAAGAGGGAAGGCCGCCGAAGGCAGGGCGTAGCCCATGCCGAAGCGCACCAACTCGTCGAGGAACTCGTCGGTGCCGTTCGCTTGTTCGTCGAAGATCACCTCGATGGTCTCCGGCGACAAGAACGTGATCCCGTCGAGCGTTCCGCCGTTTGCGACGATCGCCTGAATCCGAGCGACCGAGCGTGCGTTGCCGTGGCCGTTGGCGGCTGGAATCTCTGCGGTTCGCCATTCCGGCGTCCAGGCGACCTCCGCACCCATCCTCGGCCCGAGGATGGTCTTCATCCGGCAACCCTCGGGGTCGATCGTCGTGATGTCGATCGGTGATGGAGGTGGCGGAATCACATTCGTGATCCGTCCGAACTCGCTCTCGGGCGTCCCGATGAAGAAGTCCGCGCCGAGCGGTCCAGCGATCTCCTCGGCGAAGAACGTGCCCATCGTGCGTCCGTCGATTCGACGCAGAACCTCGCCGAGCAGGTGGCCCTGGCTGACGGCGTGGTAGCTCGACGTCGTGCCCGGTTCGATCCACGGGGCTTGGCCGGCGAGTCGAGCAGCAGCGGCTTCGAAGTCGTAGAGATCAGCGATGTCGACCGGCGTGTCCCACGCCGGCACGCCCGAGGTGTGACCCATCAGGTGACGAACCTCAACCGACTCCTTCCCATTCGCAGCGAACTCAGGCCAGTAGGTCGACACCGGTTCGTAGAAGTCGAGCTGGCCGCGGTCGGCGAGCATCAGCATGCAGAGGAACGACATCGTCTTCGTGGTCGACCAGACGTTGGTGATGGTGTCTTCGGCCCATGGGGTCGTCCTCTCCGGATCGACGTACCCACCCCAGATGTCCACGACCAGCTCGCCGTCGATGGTCACGGCAACCGATCCACCGAGGTCGGTCTCGGCGTCGATGCTCGCTGCAAGCAGCTCGCCGAGCTGTGCGAAGCGTTCGTCGGTCACCGTTCCGTGGATCTCAGCCATGGCGGGGGAGTGTTGCAGTTCGGCGTGGGTGAATCGACTCGGCCGGCATGGTCGATTCGCGCTGTGGCGGGCCAATCGGCTCAGGTTCTTGCCAGTTTTTGCCGTTGTGTGAGACATGGAAGCCCGTGATGCCAACCTCGATACTCGCCCCGCCGTCGTCGACGGACAGGTCGTTCAGCTGCCGACCCTCTCGGGGCTTCTTCGGGGGTCGGAGGGTGTTGCCGCTCCCGATCGGCGCGAGCTCTGGAATGCACTCGCGGCGGCGGTCATGTCCGAGGCCGCCTTCGAGGCACTCGACGAGGAATTGGCCGAGGGCCGCGAGCTGGCCGAAGTGATCGAACTCGACGCCTATCGGCCTCGCCCGCACGAGCTGGACTGAGCGAGCCGCCTGCCATCCTGGCGAGCGACGCAGCTAGAGGTCGGCTTCCTCGATCACGCACTGCGCCATGATCTCGGTGAGCTCCTCGGGGAGAGGAGCCAGCGGATCGAGTGTGAGCGATTCGTCGATCTCGACGAATCGGTCGAACGGAATCTCGAGCACGGCGTTGTCGAAGACGCACTGGCACAGCTTCGCCTGCAGGAACGAGTCCTCGGGCGACTGGAGGCAGGCGGCGAAGAAGCCGTCGGAGTTCTCCGCTGTGTAGTCGGTCGGTTC
>CALLIQ010000540.1 GCA_938008925.1 uncultured Acidimicrobiales bacterium | reverse complement strand
ACGCAATGCCACTCTCGTTGTCGTCGATGATGACCCGCGCTCGGCGGAGCGGCTCGTCGATCTCGTACCGGAAGGGCCCGACGCTCATGTCGGTCCGTTCCTGCGGGGCTCGGCGCGACCCGTAGAAGCAGTGCTGGCGTCCCCCGGCCTCCACAGTGCTGAAGTGACAGTCGAGGATGCCTCGGTGGGGGTAGACGGCCATGCCGAGCCCGAAGTACCGCGAGCCATCGTCGCTGTACGCGTTGAACCAGGTCCGGTCATAGACGTTCGGATCCGAGCTCGCCGGGTGGGCGATCGGCTCCGGCGTCTGATGGATCGGATAGTCGTCGAGTCGGTTCAGCACGTCGCCAGCCTGCGATGATGGCGGAACGATGTCAACGCAACCTGCGATGTCCGCCACCCCCGACGCCGACTACCTCCGCCGAGTGCTCAACGCCCGCGTCTACGACGTCGCGTCCGAGACGCCGCTCGAGCGCGCACCCGAGCTGTCGGCCCGGTTGGGCAACGAGCTCCTCATCAAGCGCGAGGACCTGCAGGCGGTGTTCTCGTTCAAGGTCCGCGGGGCGTACAACAAGATGGTCAACCTCTCCGCCGAGCAGCTGGCCCGGGGCGTGATCGCATCGTCGGCCGGCAACCACGCCCAGGGGGTCGCCCTCGCCGCCAACCGACTCGGTTGCGATGCCACCATCGTCATGCCGACCTCCGCCCCGTCGGTGAAGGTCGACGCCGTCCGAGCACGAGGCGCCGACGTCGTCTTGCACGGGGAGTCGTACAGCGATGCGTTCGCCCATGCCGACCAGCTCAGAGCCGAACGAGGCCTGACCTTCGTCCACCCCTTCGACGACCCAGACGTCATCGCCGGGCAGGGAACCATCGGGATGGAGATCCTGCGCCAGCACGGGAAGCCGATCGAGGCCATCTTCCTCGCCGTCGGCGGGGGCGGCCTGATCGCCGGGGTCGCCGCCTACGTAAAACAGGTTCGGCCCGACATCTCGATCATCGGCGTGCAGCACGCCGAGTCGACCGCGATGCTCCAGTCGCTCGAAGCGGGCCATCCCATCGAGCTCGACGACGTCGGATTGTTCTCCGACGGCACCGCCGTTCGCCGGGTTGGCGACGAGACGTTCCGACTGGTGCAAGCGTTCGTCGACGACATCGTCGTGGTCGACACCGACGAGACCTGCGCTGCGATCAAAGACGTCTTCATCGACACCCGGGCGCTGCTCGAACCCGCCGGAGCCCTCGCCATCGCCGGGGCGAAGAAGTGGGCGGCCACTCACGACGTCACCGACACCACGCTCGTCGCCGTCGCCTGCGGCGCGAACATCAACTTCGATCGGCTCCGCTTCGTCTCGGAACGGGCCGAGCTCGGCGAGCAGCGCGAGGCGGTCTTCGCGGTCACCATCCCCGAGGAACCGGGGAGCTTCCGGCGCTTCTGCGACCTCGTCGGGGCGCGAGACGTCACCGAGTTCAACTACCGGATCGGCGACGACGCCGACGCCCATGTCTTCGTCGGCATCCAGACCACAAACGACGAAGAACCGGCTGAAGTCGCAGCCACCTTCAGCGACGCGGGGTTCCCCGCAATCGACCTCACGAAGGACGAGCTGGCCAAGGCGCACCTGCGCCACCTCGTCGGCGGAAAGTCGCCGCTCGCATCCGACGAGATGCTTTACCGGTTCGAGTTCCCCGAACGCCCCGGCGCGCTGATGCGGTTCCTCGCGGCGATGAACCCGAACTGGAACATCTCGCTGTTCCACTACCGCTCGCACGGGGCCGACACGGCTCGCGTCCTGGTCGGCATGCAGGTACCGCCGAGCGATGCCGAGGCCTTCGATGCCTTCATCGCCGAGCTCGGCTACCGCTCGTGGGACGAGACGGCCAACGCCGCGTATCGCCTCTTCCTGGCGACCGACGCGTAGCGAGCGGACTGTACGAGCGGTCTGGGGGCCGACCCCGAGACCGACCCCGAGTCGGTCCGGGTCAGGCCAGGGTTTCACCCTGATTCGAGCGCGCTCGTTTGGATCGAGGCTGGCGAGGTCATCGTCCCCAGGAGGAACCAAACGCCATGACCCCGCTCATGAACAACCCATCGCCGAACCCGATCGACTCCCCATCCGGACTCGGCCACGGTGCCGGCCAAGCCCAGGCGGCGGTCACGGTGCGCGAAGCGACCAAGACCTACCGGACCGGCGACGACGTGGTCCATGCCCTCGCCGGGATCGATGTCGACTTCGCCGCCGGCGCCTTCACCGCCATCATGGGACCGTCCGGGTCCGGCAAGTCGACGCTCATGCACTGCGCCGCTGGCCTCGACGATCTCACGACGGGCACGGTCAGCATCGGCGACCTCGAGATCTCGTCGCTGTCGGAGAAGAAGCGCACCAAGGTCCGGCGGGACCGAATCGGGTTCATCTTCCAGTCGTTCAACCTCATCCCGACCCTCACCGTCGAGGAGAACATCACCCTTCCCGTCAAACTCGCCGGATCGAAGCCCGATCAGGACTGGGTCGACGAGGTGATCCGGATCGTCAGCCTCGGCGACCGCCTCGGTCACCGGCCCGACGAGCTCTCGGGCGGCCAGCGTCAACGCGTGGCCGTCGCACGGGCCTTGGCCAGCCGGCCGAGCGTGATCTTCGCCGACGAACCGACCGGCAACCTCGACTCGCGAACCGGCGGCGACATCTTGCGGTTCATGCAGTCGATCGTCGCCACCATGGGCCAGACCATCGTCATGGTCACCCACGATCCAATCGCCGCCGGTCACGCCGATCGCGTCGTCTTCTTGGCCGACGGCCGGATCATCGACGACATGTCGAACCCGTCGGCCGACACGATCTTCGAGCACATGAAGCGGATCGGTGGCTGACATGTTGCTGCTCACCATTCGCAATCTGCGAGCCAACAAGATCCGGCTCGCCCTCACCGCGTTCGCCGTCGTCCTCGGCGTCAGCTTCGTGGTCTCCGCCTTCGTGCTGACCGATGGCCTCCGGCGGAGCTTCTCCGACCTGTCCGCCGACATCATCGGCACCACCGACCTCGAGGTCCGTCCGACCTCGGAGTTCGGTGAACCCGTCCCCTTCGACGCCTCCCTGCTCGACACCGTGGCCGCCGTCGACGGCGTCGACGTCGCCGCCGGGCAGGTCGTCGGTGAAGACGTCGTTCCGGTTCGGCCGGACGGAACCCCCCTTCCCCAGGGCGGGCCGCCCCTGTTCGGGTTCTCCTGGGTCGACGACCCTGGCCTGAGCACGTTCACCGTCATCGACGGCCGGGCGCCCGAGGCCGGGATGGAGTTCACAATGGACGAGACGACCGCCACCGACGAAGGCTTCGTTCTCGGCCAGTCCTACGAGGTGATCACCGCCACCGGGCGTCATCAGCTCCAGCTCGTCGGCATCACCCGCTTCGGTCAGAACAACGACACCCTCGGGGCCGTCCTCACCCAGTATCCGCTCGACACGGCGTGGACGTTGTTCGGTTCGACCGGCACCTACGACACGATCATGGTCGACCTCGACGACTCGACCGACGCAGCGAGTGCCATCGCAGCACTCGAGCCGATCGTGCCGCAAAACGTCGAGGTGCTCGACCGCGAGGCCCTCGTCGATGACACCGAGGCGGGCTTCGATCAGGGCATCAACATCTTGAACAACGTCCTCCTCGGCTTTGCCGCCGTGTCGTTGTTCGTGTCGATCTTCATCATCGCGAACACCTTCGCCATCGTGTTCGGGCAGCGAACGCGAGACATGGCGATGCTGCGGGCGATCGGCGCCAGCACCTCACAGGTGCTTCGCTCCTCGATGGCGGAAGCCGCCATCCTCGGCGTTGCCGCATCGCTCGTCGGCATCGCCGGAGGCGTCGGACTCGCACTCGGCCTCGAGGGCCTGTTCAGTCTGATCGGCGCCGGCCTGCCCGAGTCGCCCCTCGTGATCAGCGCCCGCACGATCATCGCAGCGCTCGTCGTCGGGGTCGGTGTGACCATCGCCTCAGCGATCGGCCCGGCCCGCCGTGCCGCCGGTGTGGCCCCGATGGCCGCCATCGCCGCGAGCATGGATCGCCCTGCCGGCGTCGAGACTCGCCGCACGATCACTGGCGTTGCCCTCACCGCTGCCGGCGTCGCCCTCGGCTGGTTCGGCCTCTTCGGCGACCCGGGTGGCGTCGCCCCGACCCTGGCTGCGATCGGCTTTGGTGCGATCGCTGTGTTCCTTGGTGTCGTCATGGCCGGTTCGGCGATCGTCGGCCCGCTGCTCCGCACGATGGGTCGACCCGTTCGCTGGCTCGGCATGTCCGGCGTCCTCGCCAACGAGAACGCGGTTCGTCAGCCGAACCGCACGACATCGACCGCCGCATCGCTGACCGTTGGCCTCGCCCTCGTCACGCTGGCGCTGGTGGTCGGCCAGTCGTTCAAGCAGGGCATCAGCGAGACCCTCGACTCGGCCGTGCGAGCCGATTATGTCTCGAACACCAACGGCGACATCTCCCCCGCGTTCACCTCCGAGCTGGCCAGCCGGGCCGAGTTCGAGCACGTCGCCGGCTACCGGTACACCGAGTTCAGTGTCGATGGTTCGATCGAGGATGTGATCGGAACCGATCTCGTCGCCACGAACGAGCTGTTCGATCTCGACGTCGTCGGCGGCAGTCTGACCAACGACGCCGGCACCGT
>CALLIQ010000539.1 GCA_938008925.1 uncultured Acidimicrobiales bacterium | reverse complement strand
CGAAATCGGGCACGTGCCCGATGCGAGCGCCTACCTGAGGCCGTCATCGTGAAGGACATGACCTCGCCATTCCATCAGGTACACCCCCGCGACGTCCTGGCGGAGCTCGATCGACGCACCCGGGACTCGGAGCAACGGGCGGCTCTGCTCGGCGCTCTGTCGACGAATCCGGACACGTTCACCGGGCACCGAGCGAGCTCCCTTCGCTCAGGGTGGCGTGCGTTCGCGTTCGGTGGCGGGTCCGTTCGTCGCGGCGTCGGGCGGGCCCGTCGCCGGCGGTTGCTGCGCGTCGGCGCTCAGCTCTGCCTCGAGCCCGCTCGCTAGTCTCGCATCATGGTCAACGGTTTCACCGACGTGCTCGTCGGCCGTGACGACGAGATCGCTGAGCTGCTCGCGGTCCTCACCTCCACCGACGCTGCCATCGCGTTGATCTCGGGTGAGCCGGGGGTTGGCAAGACCCGGCTCTTGAACGAATCGCTGGCCGCCGTCGATCAGCCCCATCTGTTCGGAACCAGTTCGCCGGCGTCGATGGGGCGCCCATTCGACCTGTTGCTCTCCGTGGTCGAACCCGTCGTTCGGTGGTGGTCGGAGATCCCCGGCGATCTCTCGGCGGTCGCGGGCCCACTCACGCAGCTGCTCCGGTCGACGGCCACCGGGCTCGAGGCCGATGACCATGTCTCGGTCGCTACCGGCGATCTGATTGGCGCCGGCATTGCCCTGGTTCGCCACCTCGGCCCGGAGCTGATCGTGCTCGACGATCTGCATTGGGCCGACGTCGAGTCGTTGCAGGTGATCGAGCGCCTCGTATCCGCTTCGGAGCACCCGTCATTCGTGATCGGCTACCGGTCCGAGGAGCTGACATCGTTCCACCCGGCCGCCGAGTTGGTGTCGCTGATCGAACGTCGACACAGCCCGGTTCACGTGCATCTCGAGCCGTTCGACCCGTCGCAGGTCGCCGAGTACCTGCTGGCGACCCTCGGGCAACTCAGGGACGAGCGGCTGATCGAGCGGCTCCACGCCCGGACGGGTGGGAGTCCCTTCTTCCTCGAGCAGCTGCTGTCGAACGGAGAGGATCTCCGGGCCGATGCCGCATCGCTCCCACGGTCGCTCGAGGAGACGATTCGGTTGCAGCTCGAAGACCTCGACGACGGGGAGCGCGATCTCCTCGCCGTGGCCGCCGTGCTCGGTGGGCGCTTCGAGTTCGATCTGCTCGCGGCAGCGGCCGATCTCGACGAGGCGACGATCATCGCCCGGCTGCGTCCGCTCGTTGCCCGCCGAATCCTGATGGAGGGAGATGTCGACCTCTTTCGGTTCCGGCATGAGCTCGTGCGCGAGTCGGTGCTTTCGTGGCTGCTCGGTCGAGAGCGGCGCCGGCTTCACGAGCGAGCCTTCGTCGCCTTGCGAGCTCTTCGGCCGGGCGACTTCGCCGAATTGGCACGGCACGCAAAAGGTGCTGGACGCCTGAAGGATCTCGTCGAGCTCGCCCCGCACGGCGCTCGCCACTATCTGTCGAACGGGTCGGCCTATCAAGCGTTGCGCCTCGCTGAGGCTGCGCTGACGGAGATGCCCGATCACCCCGAGTTGTGCGAGTTGGCCGGCCGTTCTGCGTGGCTGATGGGTGAGTTGTCGACGGCGCGTCGTCACGCCGATCGGTGGCGAGCGCTCACGATCCGTGACCACAGCTCGCGTCAGGCCGAGGCCATCGTGTTCGCGATGCGGATTGCCTACGAATCGTGCGACGACGTCGCCGAGCGCGAGCTCGTCGGCGAGCTGCGAGACCGGTTGGCTGTCGTCGAGGAGGCGAGGGCATCGGTGGGCGGCGCCGGCGACGGCGCAAACGACGCCGAGGAAGCGCGAATCACTGCAGCGCTCGCGCAGTTCCACATGCTGCACGGTGAGAACGAGACAGCGATCGCGTTCGCCGAGCGGGCAGACGAACTGGCGAACCGGGCAGGGCTCGATGACGTCAGCCGGCGAGCCAGGATCGAACGCAGCAGCGCGCTGATGTTCGACGCTGCGCGCCGTGAGCGAGGGCGCATCGAGTTGATCGAGATCGCCGAGGAATGCGAAGCGGCCGGCGACGACGTCGGGGCGGCCCGAGCGTGGCACAACGTGACGGTCAACTCCGACGACGGCGATGCGGACGAGACACTCGAGCGAATGCGCCTCGCCGCCGTTCGCTGTGGCTTCGACTCGATGTCGGTGCACTCGTTCTCGGTCAAGAAGGTTGATCTGGCCGTGCATCGCGGCGACTTGCACGAAGCCATCAGCTGGGCGAGCCGTTCGCGGTTGCTCGGACGGGGATCGCGCACCAGGACGCAGTTGGCGCTCGTCGAAGCCCTCCTCGCCGTCGAGACGGGCGACGATGGCGAGAGCGAGCGACTGCTCGCCGAGCTCGAGGGTCGCCTCTCGATTCTCCACGACAGCGATGTCGCCTGGCTCGGCGGCGTTCGGGCCGTGCTGCTCGCCCGAAAGGGCGAGACGGACGCAGCGGTTGCCGCCTTGGACGACATCCCATCGGTCGGCGAGCACCCGGTGCTCCTGGCCTGGATGTTTCGCGATCTGCGGAGCGCCGGTGTCCCGCTCGACGCGCTCCGCCGCTTCCTCGATGCATCGGTGGGGCACGGCGATGGTTCCTACCTGAGCGCACAGGCTCTCTTGGCGGCAGCCGAGCAGCCAACCGCCCCGGAGACCGAGGCGCTGCTGATCAGCGCCCGGTCCACACCGCTGCTGTGCTCGAGCGGCAAGGGCAATGTCGAGACCTACGCCGTGGTGATCCAGGCCGAGGTCGACCTCGCCTTCGCTTGCCTTCTCGCCGCCACCGGGCGCGTTGCGGAATCACGTGAGGTGGCGGGTGTCGCCGCCACTCGGCTGGAGCGATGGCCCGGAGCGAGGCGAGAGGACGCGCTGTGCGTCATGTCTGGCGCGGCGTCAGATCCGACGTCGAACCCGGAGTCCGATCCGTCGGACAGTCCGCTGACGGGTCGAGAACTCGATGTGGCCCGGCTGGTCGCCAAAGGCATGACGAACGGCCAGATCGCCGAAGAGCTCTACATCGCCCGCAAGACGGTGTCGTCTCACGTCTCGCACATTCTGGCGAAGCTCTCGATGCAGTCGCGCGCCGAAATCGCGGCGTGGGCGGTTCGCGAAGGTGTTGCCCCGGCCTGACGTCGTCGGTCAGCCTGCGAGTTCGGACCGGATCTGATCGATGGCCGCGCCGTCGGCTTCGCCCATCGAGTTGAAGCTGAGTCGCTGCACCGTGTCGCCGAACCGGCTCTGCAGACCGGTCGCGACCGCGGACGGTTCGCCGACGACCGCGAAGGCGTCGAGCACGTCGTCGTCGATGAGGCCGGCCATCGTGTCCCATTCGCCCTGCTTGGAGAGCGTGTTGAGTTCGCCCTGGAGGTCGCCCCAACCGTGGTGTTCGAGGACCGGGCGGTACGAGGGCGTCGAGCCGTAGAAGGAGATCTGCTTGCGGACGGCGAGCTTGTTCGCCTCCATGGCCTCCTCGGTCTCGCCGGTGACCACGAACGCCGGCAGGCACACCTCGAAGCCGTCGGCCGATCGACCGCTCTTGTCCCGACCTGCCTGGAGCGCGGGCAGAGTCACGTCGCGGAGGAACTCACTCGTCGTGAAGGGGTGGCAGAAGAAGCCGTCACACACCTCACCGGCGACCTGGGTCATGAGCGGACCGACGCCGGCGAGATAGACGCGAGGCTTGCCAGCCGGGTTCGGCCCGGGGTCGAAGAAGGGCGTCATGAGGGTATGGCTGTAGAAGTCACCGCGGAAGTCGAGCTTGGTGCCGTCTTGCCAGCAGTCCCAGATGGCGTGCATCGCCTGGACCATTTCCCGCATCCGGGCGGCGGGCTTGCTCCACTCCATCGAGAACCGCTTCGTGATGTGTGGCTTGATCTGCGAACCGAGACCCATGACGAACCGTCCGTCGGACAGCCGGTTCAGGTCGTAGCCGATGTTGGCGAGCAGCATCGGGTTGCGGGCGAACGCGACCGCGATCGAGGTGCCGAGCGTGATCGACTCGGTCGCTGGCGCGGCGAGCGCCAAGGGGAAGAAGGGGTCGTGGCTGGTCTCCGCCGTCCAGATGGCGTCGTAGCCGGCGTCTTCCGATGCCTTGGCGCTCTCGGCCGCGGTCGCGAGGTTGGGGGAGAGGGAGGTGTCGATCAGCATGAGAAGGAGTCTCGCCCGACCGAGGCCTCCGACTCAATTCTGAGCCCTCGCCTCAGCGGTTCGGCTGCGGTGTGGTGCGGAGGTAGGGCTTGAGGGTCGTGAAGCCGGCCGAGAAGAGCTCGTTCGCTTCGTCGTCGGACAGAGCGGGTGAGACGATCACGTCATCTCCATCGGTCCAATTCACCGGGGTCGCCACCTTGTAGCCGTCGGTGAGCTGCAGCGAATCGAGCACTCGCAGGATCTCGTCGAAGTTGCGCCCGGTCGAGGCCTGGTAGGTGATGGTGAGACGCACGGCATTGTTCGGGTCGATCACGAACACCGAGCGAACCGTGAGGGTGTTGTCGGCGTTCGGGTGGATCATGTCGTAGAGATCGGCCACCGTCCGGCTGGAATCGTCGATGATCGGGAAGTTGACGGCCGTGCCCTGCGTCTCCTCGATGTCGCCGAGCCAGGCGTTGTGATCGTCGACGGAGTCGACGCTGACCGCAATCGCCTTGGCGTTGCGGGCGGCGAACTCGTCGGCGAGCTTGGCGGTGTATCCCAGCTCGGTCGTGCAGACCGGCGTGAAGTCTTTCGGATGCGAAAACAGAATCGCCCACTGCCCCTGTTTCCAGTCGTGGAACGAGAGCTCGCCCTGGGTGGTGTTCGCCGTGAAGTCGGGTGCGGTATCGCCGAGTCGAAGTGTCATGACGAAACGCTACGCGCCATTCGATCAAAACCCGACTAGTTGACTCGGGTATTGGTTCAGCGATCGAGGAAGGCTCAGCGGTCGAGAAAATCGGTGTTCTCGACCTGCTTGAGGCCGGTGAGCGACATTGCGCTCACCACGCCAACCGGCCTCGAGTCGCCGTCGATGATCGCCACCGCAGCGGTGTCGCTGTCGTTCATCAACCGAGCGGCGTCGATGGCGGGCGCCGTCGCGTCGAGGGGGACCACCGTGCGCATGCAGTCGCCCGCCGTCGCCTCGATGCCGACGCTGAACATGGCGTTGGCGATGTCGTGTAAGACGAGCAGCCCTGCGTACGCACCGTCCGCGTCGACGACGGGGACGGCTGGGGCTGGCGGGCTCACACCGAAGCGGTCGACGATCTCGAGCAGCGAGTC
>CALLIQ010000538.1 GCA_938008925.1 uncultured Acidimicrobiales bacterium | reverse complement strand
GAGCATCGAGCGGTCGCCGCCGAGCTGCTGGCCGACGAGCGCAACTTCATCGACCTCGCCTCGTCGCCATTGTTCGTCACCGAGGAACACGTGGTCGTCGACCGGCAGGCCTGAACAGGATCGCTGACGGTCGCTGGCTCGTGGCGCCCGCTTGGCCGACTGGCGGGGCGTCCACTAGCAAAGGTTCATGACGCTTCGCATCGGCATCACCCCGCCAGGACTCGACCGGGCAGCGCTCGAGTACGTCCGCGACGCCGAGCGCCTGGGCGTCGATTCGGTCTGGGTCCCCGAGGCCTGGATGTACGACGCCGTCACCCCGCTCGGATACCTGGCCGCCATCACGGAGAAGATCCGGCTCGGGACCGGCATCGTGCAACTCGGCGCTCGCTCCCCCGCGATGCTGGCCATGACCGCGCTCGCCTTGCAGAAGATGTCGGATGGCCGGTTCATTCTCGGCGTCGGCACCAGCGGCCCGCAGGTGATGGAGGGCTGGCACGGCGTTCGCTTCGACCGACCGGTCACGAGAACGCGCGAGACCATCGAGATCATTCGCCAGGTCGGGGCTGGCGAGCGGCTGAGCTACGACGGCGCGGTTCACACTCTGCCGCTTCCGGACAGCCAGGGCCGAGCGATTCGTTCGCCCGTCGCCGGTCCCGACATCCCGATCTACATCGCGTCCATCGGTCCCGCCAACCTCCGCCTCACCGGTGAGCTCGCCCAGGGATGGATCGGAACGGCATTCATGCCCGAGTCCGCCGACGCGTTCACCGACCCGATCAAGGAGGGCGCAGAGGCGGCCGGCCGGAGCCTCGATGACATCGAGCTCACCGTGGCCGCCAGCGTCGAGTTCACCGACGACATCGACGAGGCGGGGCGGCGTCATGCCAGCGGGTACGCCTTCACCATCGGGGCGATGGGTTCGAGCTCGACCAACTTCTACAACAAGGCGTACGCCCGGCAGGGCCTCGGCGAACAGATCGACGAAGTGAAGCGCCTCTGGGAATCGGGCGACCGGGAGGCCGCCGGGCAGGCCGTGCCGATCGAGCTCGGCCTCCGCACCAACCTCATCGGCGACGACGCCGCCATCACCGATCGCCTCCGTCGCTACGCCGCCGCTGGCGTCGACACCATCCGGGCCAACATCGGCGGCGAGACCCACACCGAACGGCTCGACAACCTCGCTCGCCTGCTCGACCTCACCGCCGCAGTGAACGACTCGGCGACGCCACCCGACAGCTGATCAGCGACAAGCATCAACAGCGAAGTGGTCATGGAACGATGGCCTCGGCCGAAAGGAGTTCGATGGCAGGCCACCCGACGAACGAACACGCGCGCCTGGCCGACGACGCGCGGCGCGACTGGTTGCGTTGGGGGCCCTATGTGGCCGAGCGCGCCTGGGGCACCGTTCGCGAGGACTACAGCCGCAACGGCGAGGTGTGGTCGTCGTTCACCCACGACCAGGCTCGTTCTCGGGCCTACCGGTGGAACGAGGACGGTCTCGCCGGGCTGAGCGACATCGATCAACGGCTGTGCTTCGCTCTCGCGTTCTGGAATGGCCGTGACCCGTTCCTCAAGGAGCGTCTCTTCGGGCTGACCGGCGACGAAGGGAACCACGGCGAGGACGCGAAGGAGATGTGGTGGCACGCCGACGCCACGCCGAGTGCGTCCTATCTCGAGTGGCAGTACGCCTATCCCCAGACCGAGTTTCCCTACGACGCGATGCGGACGGAGAACGCACGCCGATCACGGCTCGAGCGGGAGTTCGAGATCGACGACACCGACGTCTTCGACGACAGGTACTGGGACATCACCGTCACCTACGCCAAGGCTGACGAGAACACGATCATCGCATCGGTCGACGTCACCAACCGGGGCGACGAGGCCGCGACACTCCACGTGCTCCCCACTCTCTGGTTCCGCAACACCTGGCATCACGACCCCGACCGGGGCCAGCCATCGATGGGCCTGATCGATGGCGCCATCGCTGCCGACGACGGACAGGGCACCCGGGCTCGACTCACCCCGTGCTCGAGCCCCGACTCCGACAGCGACTCGGACGGCGGCTCTGACAGCGGCTCCGCATCCGATCCCGTCGCCCTCTTCTGCGACAACGAGACCAACGACGAGAAGATCTGGGGCTCGCCCGCCCGCACGGCCTACCCGAAGGACGGCATCAACGACCACGTCGTCGATGGTCGGCCAACGGTCAACCCCGCACACACGGGCACCAAGGCCGCCTTCTGGTTCACGCGCACCGTCGATTCCGGCGCGACCGCCACGGTGCAGTTGGTCTTGGACGTCGACCCGGCGATGCCGGATGCCCGCACCGACGAGTCGGCCTCGATCGCCCCGCTCACCAGCGACGCCGCAACGTCGATCGTCGCCGAGCGCCGAGCTGACGCAGACGCGTTCTACGACGCCGTGATCCCCGACCACGTCGGGGAAGAAGACCGACGAATCGCCCGACAGGCACTTGGCGCCATGGTGTGGGGCAAGCAGTTCTACGCCTTCGATGTCGAGGCATGGCTGTCCGGCGACCCGGGGCTGCCCCCGCCACCTCCGGGGCGCGAGTCCATCCGCAACGGCGACTGGCGCCACCACTTCTCCGCCGACGTCATCTCGATGCCCGACCCATGGGAGTACCCCTGGTACGCGGCATGGGACCTCGCCTTCCACTGCATCCCGCTCGCCCACATCGACCCTCGCTTCGCCAAGGACCAGCTCCTCCTGCTGTGCGACGACCGGTTCATGCACCCGAACGGACAACTCCCCGCCTACGAGTGGTCCTTCGGCGACGTCAATCCCCCGGTGCACGCGATGGCGGCACTGCTCGTCTACGAGATCGACGGGTCGTGGGACCGCGACTTCCTCGCCCGCATCTTCAACAAGCTCGTCCTGAACTTCGCGTGGTGGGTCAACCGCAAAGACGTCGACGGTAACAACGTCTTCCAGGGCGGCTTCCTCGGCCTCGACAACATCGGGCCCGTCGACCGCTCCGAAGGCTTGCCCGCCGGCTACCACCTCGACCAGGCCGACGGGACCGCATGGATGGCCTCCTATGCGCTCCACATGCTCGAGCTCGCGAACGAACTCGGCAGCACCGACCCCGTCTACCAGGACATGGCGACCAAGTTCTTCGACCACTTCGCCTACATCGCGACTGCCATGCACGAGCGAGGGCTGTGGGACGACGGTTCCGGCTTCTATTACGACGTGCTCCACGGGCACGGTGAACGCCGCCCCCTCACCGTCCGCTCGATGGTCGGTCTGTTGCCGATCTGTGCGACGGGCTCGATCCCGACCGAGCAGATCCTCGACCCGTCGGAGTTCGCCGACCACGTGCTCTGGTTCGTGAGCAACCGGCGACGCTTCGCCGAGAACATCATGGGCGCCCGGCTCAACGCCGAGGAGCCGTCGCTGCTGCTCGCGGTCGCCGATCTCGAGCGGCTCGAGCGCGTCCTCGACGTGATGCTCGACCCGGACGAGTTTCTCTCACCGTTCGGCATTCGTTCGCTGTCGGCGGCCCACCGCGACCAGCGGTTCCACGTCAGCATCGGGTCGATGACGTCCTCGGTCGGTTACGAGCCGGGCGAATCCCAGACACCGCTCTTCGGCGGCAACTCGAACTGGCGCGGCCCGGTCTGGTTCCCCGTCAACCACCTGCTGGTCGGGGCGCTTCGCCGCTACGCCGCCTACGCCGGCGACTCGTTCGAGGTCGAGTACCCGACCGGTTCAGGACACACCACCGACCTGGCCCACATCGCCGACGATCTGACCGACCGCCTGATCGCCATCTTCCGGTCGAACGAGCGGGGCGCTCGCCCGTTCACCGGCGACGACGGCGAGCGGTGGGATGGCCGCATCCAGTTCCACGAGTACTTCGATGGCGACGACGGACGAGGGCTCGGCGCGAGCCATCAGACGGGTTGGACCGGACTCGTCGCCGACCTGATCATCCGCCGCGAGCGCTTCGAGGACTGATCCTGGGACCGTCCGATCAGGCGGTCTCGGCGATGAAGAGGATCTCGCCGGTCGGCTGGGCCGATCCGGTGTCCGGCTCGATCGTGATTCCCCACGCAGCCGGGTCGGCTCCGTTCAGGGTCACCTCGACCCGCACGTCACCGTCATCGCCGGGAGTGAACAACCCGGTCGGCGACGGTCCGTCGGCATCGATCAGCCAGAGTTCATAGGCGTTGCCCTCGCCGGGGTCGGCGAGGCCGTCGGCGATCAGGACCGCCCGGTCTTCCGACGGCGACCAGACCACGCGAGCCATCCCGATGCCGGTCTCTCCTTCGAGCTCGAGCGTTTGGGCGTCGCTGGCGACCAGAACCTCGTCGCTGCCACCATCGCTCGAGCCCGCGAGGCGCAAACCGGCGGCGAAGCCGACGAGACCGACAATGGCGGCAGCGGCGAGGGCGAGGACTCGCTGTCGAGGCTGATTGCGTCGCTTGCGCTCAGCGAGGTCGACGACGCGTTCGGGCACGATCGGGGCGATCTGGCGAGTGGTGGCGATCTCCCCCATCACCCGGCTCTTCAAGTCCGGCGATGGTGACGTGGCGGTGACCTTGCCGAGTTGGGCGGCGGTTTCGCGATAGTCCTCGACGTCGTCGTTGCAGATCGAACACTTCGGGTAGTGAGCCTCGAAGGCACGCCGTTCGTCTTCGTCGAGGGCGTTCAACGCATATGCCGCGGCCATGTGGTGCAGTTCTTCGGTCATTGGTTCACCCCCAGGTGATCTCTGAGTTTGATGAGGCCATCGCGGATACGCCCCTTGATCGTGCCCTCGGCGGCACCGAGAAGCACGGCGACCTCCCGATAGGTGTGGCCCTCGAAGTAGGCGAGTTCGATTGCGGCGCGTTGATCCTTCGTGAGGAGTTCGAGCGCAGCGAGCACGCGGCTCCGGTCGAAACGGTCGAGGACGACCTCGGTGACCGAGTCGTGGTCTCGCTCGACCTGGCGCCCGACGACCTCGGTTCGGTCTCGATGAGACTGCTCCGATCGGACGCGGTCGACCGCCCGACGGTGAGCGATCGTCGACATCCACGATGCTGCGGATCCTCTCGACTGGTCGTAGCGAGGAGCCAATCGCCACACCTCGACGAACACTTCCTGCGCGACTTCCTCCGCCTGCGCCGGATCCTTCAGCACTCGCAGGATGATGCCGTAGACGCGGTTCGCCATCGCGTCGTAGAGCTGGCCGAATGCCTCTTGATCGCCGCGGCCGGCGGCCTCGAGCCATGAAGCCATTTGACTGCGTTCGTCGAGCTCGCCCTTGTCGTCTGACCGATTCGATCGGCCGCCCACGGAACGGAGGCGTCCCAGTGGGTTCATCTCACCCATGGTGTTGCCTGGCTGCTCGGCGGTGGTCGATGGTCATACACACGCCTCGTTCGGAGCCGGCCACGCGACGGATGGGCGCAGCTCGACAAGTCCGGGCCGCGGCGGACAAGATGCCCCATGACCGACACCGCCGAGACGACGTCTGCCCGTCTCGAGTTCGTTGACTTCGCCGCAATGCAGGAGCACTTCCATGCGAGCGGTTGGAGCGACGGCCTTCCCGTCGTGCCACCGACCGCCGAGGCGGTGCAGGCCTGTCTCGACGCCGCGCTGTTCACCCCGGACCATCTGATCGGTGTCGAGCCCGTTCGGGAGCGAGCGATCACCGCCGAGAAGGTGGCGATCAACGCCGTCATGGCCGGCTGTTTGCCCGCGCACTATCCGGTCGTGGTCACGGCGCTCACCGCCATGCTGAGCGAGCCGTTCCTGCTCCACGGGCCGACGGCCAGCACCGGCGGCTCCGGGATTCTGCTCATCGTCAACGGCCCGATCCGCAAGGAGCTCGGCATGGTTGGCTCGTTCAATGCGCTGGCCGGCAGTGACCGGGCCTCCACCTGCATCGGACGGGCCATCCGTCTCGTGCTCGGCAACCTGTTGGACGTTCGACCCGGCGACATCGACCGCTCCACGTTCGGGCACCCCGGCAAGATCAGCTACTGCATCGCCGAGGACGAGGAAGCGTCGCCGTGGCCTTCGCTCGCTGCCGAACGCCTCGGCGACCCCTACGTGTCGGCCGTGACGGCGGTGGCCGCAATGGGTCCTCGTCAGCTCATGAACGAGTGGACGACCGATCCGGCCGAGATCCTCGACACGTTCGTCGCCGAGATCAAGGCGAACATGACCCACTATTCGATCTGGGCGGGCAACTACACGATCGTCGTCCCACCCCAGCTCCGCACGCACTTTGCCACCGCGGGATGGTCGAAGGCCGACATTCGGGCGTACGTCTTCGAGCACGCCAGGGTCGAGCGCTCGGCATGGGCCGACTGCGGAAAGGCCAGCATCGTCGGCGATCAACCCGACCGTGAGTACCGAGCGCTGGATGACCCCGACCAGCTCTTGGTCGTGGCCGCCGGCGGTCCGGCCGGTGGGTTCGGCGCCGTCATTCCACCGTGGCTGGGCACTCGATCCCACGCCGTCACCGTCCCCATCGGCGCATGCGTCGACTGCTGATCGCCACGCCGGCTGACCGAAGCCAGTCGACCAGGCCCGTTCAGTTGAGGAGCTCCCCATGACGTTCGAAGTCCTCGTCCCCACCTACGACGACGCAGCAAAGACCCTCGAGACCACGGGGCGGCTGAGCACGCTCGAAGGCACGACGATCGGCATCGTGTCGAACGGCAAGATGGGCACCGTCGACTTCTTCGACGCGATGGAGCGGACCCTGCTCGACGACTACGGCGTCGCCGAGGTCGTGCGGACGACCAAGGGCAACTACAGCGCCCCCGCCGGCCCTGACATCGTGAACGCCGCCGAGCGCTGGCATGCCCTCATCGCCGGGATCGGTGATTGAGGTAGCTGTTCGTCGTGCAGTCTGCACGACAGCGTCGCCGGCGAACGGGTCGGCACTCCGTCCGTCTCGGTGATCACCAGCGAGTTCGTGACCGCGGCCGAGACGATGGCCGGTGTGCTCGGCGCACCCGGACTTCCCTTCGTGACCGTGCCCCATCCGATCAGCAGCGCGACCGGCCAGGCGCTGGCTCAGACAGCACGGGACGCGACCGCGGCCTGCGCCGCCATTCTCACCGCCCCCTGATCGGGCCAGTCGTCCAGAGGAGCACTTCCGCACCGTCGGAGCCAGCCTCGAGCACGAGTTCGCCCGCGCTCGTCGTCCGGACCGCATCACCGGCCCCGAGCCCCGGCGCCGCCTCGAGATCGGCCCCGCCCCGGGCGACGAACAGATGCCCGAACGGCGAATCGGGTACCTCGACCCGTTCGCCTGGCTGGAGGCGAGCGCCCCACAGGACCGCATCTTTCTGACGGATCGAGATCGCGGCGTCGTGACCCCGTCCGGAAGCGATCGGGACGAGGCCGCCACCGGCGAGCTGATCGTTGATGTCAAGCTGCTGATAGCCGGGGTCGACCGCCTCGGTGTCGGGCAGGACCCACATCTGGATGAAGTGCACGTCATCGGTCGGGCTCGGGTTCTTCTCCGAGTGCCAGATGCCGCGCCCTGCGGTCATGCGCTGGGCCAGCCCCGGATAGATCAGGCCACGGTTGCCCTCCGAGTCCTTGTGTTCGAGCTCGCCGTCGAGCACCCAGGTGACGATCTCCATGTCGCGGTGAGGGTGGGTGTCGAAGCCGGTGCCACCGGCGACCCGATCGTCGTTGAGCACGAGCAGCTGGCCGTGATGGATGTTGTCGGCGTCTCGATGACCGCCGAAAGAAAACGAGTGCTTGGAGTCGAGCCAACCGGCCCGGGTGTGGAACCGGTCGGCCGAGCGGCGGACATCGATGGTTGGCGTCGTGGTGGTCATGCCTCCTTCAACGTCGCCAGGCGTCAATCTATTTCCGAACGGAAATACTTTGCACTACGGTGCCGTCCATGACGGCGACGCGAGAGCAACGCAGGGACGATCCAGCGATCGAGGCCTGGGAGCACCTCCTCCGCTTTCAACGAACGGCGACCGCCGCCATGGACGAGAGTCTGCGCTCCGGCTTCGACCGCACACTCGACGACTACGACGTGATGCACCAGGTGGCATCCCACGACGGACCGATTCAGATGGGAACGCTCGCCGACCGACTGCTCGTGGCCAACAGCTCCTGCAACCGCATCGTCGAACGGCTCGTGTCCGCTGGGCTGCTCGATCGCGCACGCGGCGCAGAGGATCGCCGAGCCGTCTTCGTTTCGCTCACCAGCGATGGGCGTCGACTCCATCGGCGGATGGCCAGCGCCCATGGCCGCGACATCAAGCGGTTCGTCGAGAACGGGTTGACGAGCCCTGAGCTCCACCTACTCGCCGACCTGACGTCGCGCCTAGGTTCAACTCCGTTCGGCGTCGCGCGAGGCATGCGTCGCTCGACCAACAGGAGAACGGCATGACCGCGACCGAAACCGCACCGCTCGACATCTTCACCGACAACCATCGGTGGGGTGACGTCGCCGAATGGAACGAGGCGGCCGTCGCGCTGCACGGCGCTGGCGGCATCCATCGCATCGAGCGCGAGGGGTTCAAGCCGTTCTGGGCCGTGATCGATCACGCCGCCGTCCTCGACATCGAACGCCAAGCCGAGCTGTTCACCAACGGGCCCGAACCGGTGTTGGCGAGCGAGAACGACATCGCGGCCCGCGGTCTTGAGATCAAGACGCTCATCCACATGGATGCGCCCGATCACGGCAAGTACCGCCAGCTCACCAACGACTGGTTCAAGCCGGCGAGCGTTCGACGTCTCAACGACCGCCTCGACGAGCTCTCACGCGAAGCGCTGGCGAAGATGGAGGCCCTCGGTGGCGAGTGCGACTTCGCCGTCGACATCGCGCTCCCCTTCCCGCTCCAGGTCATCCTCAAGATTCTCGGGCTGCCGGAGGAAGACTTCCCCCGGATGCTCACGCTCACCCAGGAGCTCTTCGGCGGCCAAGACCCCGACCTCCAACGAGACGACATCAGCCCCGAAGTGATGAATGAGGTGATCGGCGACTTCTTCGCCTACTTCACCGAGCTGACGGCCGCTCGCCGAGCCAATCCCGGCGACGACCTCGCCTCGCTGATCGCGAACGGCGAGATCGACGACGCCCCGATGCCCGACCTCGAGACGCTCGGGTACTACATCATCATCGCAACGGCCGGCCACGACACGACGTCGTCGGCGATGGCCGGCGGCATGCGGGCCCTCATCGAGAACCCGGACCAACTCGCAGCGTTGCAGGCCGACCCGGACCTGATCCCGAACGCTGTCGAGGAGATGATCCGGTGGACGGCACCGGTTCGCCACTTCATGCGCACCGCGCAAGAGGACACCGAGATCCTGGGTCAGCCGATCGCCAAGGGCGACTGGCTCTACCTCTCGTACAAGGCGGCCAACCTCGACCCGAAGGTGTTCGAGAATCCGTTGACGTTCGACGTGCAGCGATCGAACGCTGACCGCAACGTCAGCTTCGGCTTCGGCGCCCACTTCTGTCTCGGCGCACAGCTCGCCCGCAACGAACTCCGCCGACTGTTCGCCCACCTGATTCCGCGCATCGGCTCGATCGAACTGGCTGGCGAACCAACGACGATGAAGACCACCTTCGTCGGTGGCCACAAGACGCTTCCGATTCGCTACACGCTCACCGACGCGAGCTGAGATGAGCATGCCGCGCCAATCGTCGGTGGGCGCTACGTTCTCTCGCACACGCAACCAACAAGGGGAATGACGTGACTGAAGTCGGAAACATGTGGGGCCAGGCCGCTGCGAAGTGGAGCGAAGTCGCCGCACAGATCGGCGACGCCGACTGGGACAAGCCAACGACCTGCGATGGCTGGACCGTGCGCGAGCTCGTCGACCACGCCATGCACTGGCAGGGCGCAGGCGGCGCCGCACTCGGCGCGGGAACCAACCCGGGCGATGACTGGTCGAGCGTGCAGCCTGCACTCGCCGCCGCATTGGCTGATCCCGCGAACCTCGAAGGAACCGTCGAGTCCTTCGGCGGCATGCCCAAGCAGGGCGTCGCCGGCATGGTGATCGGCGACCTCCTCGTTCACTCGTGGGATCTCGCCCGCTCGCTCGGCGTCGACGACACCCTTCCGACCGACGTGGCCGAGTCGACCCTCATGGGCCTCCAGCGCCTCCCCGAGCAGATGCTGCGTAGCGACACCATGTTCGGCCCTGCCGTCGAGGTCGCCGACGACGCCAGCGCCCAGGATCGTCTCCTCGGGTTCGTCGGCCGCCAGCCCTGACAAACCGGGCCTGACAGACACCCTCTCGATCCCGCACACTCCCGCCGACGAGGACGAGCGACGTGTCGTCGACAGACCGTGACCATCCATCAGGGCGACCGCCGTTGCGCATCGCCCTGATCGGATGGGGGTCCATCGGGCAGGCCGTCGGCCCAATGCTCGCGACCGACCCGGCGATCGAGATCGTCGCGGTCGGGGTCGCCGACGCCGCTACTGAACGAAGCGGCGTGCCACCCGGCGCGACCCTCATCTCCGAGCCGGATCAGCTGGCAGCGCTCGCCCCCGACCTGGTCGCGGAGGCTGCGGGCCGTGCCGCAGTCGGGCCATGGGCGCTCGCTGCACTCGCCACCGGCGCCGACGTGATCGTCTCGTCCGTCTCGGCGTTCGCCGACGCCTCCCTCCTCGAGGACTGCCGTCGAGCCGCGTCCGAAGCCGGGGCCCAGCTGCGCATCTCGTCGGGGGCTCTCGCCGGAGTCGACGCGTTGTCGGCGGCGCGGGCGATGGGGATCGACTCGGTCGAGCATCGAGTCGTCAAACCCCCGAACGCGTGGGCCGGCACACCGGCCGAAGACCTCTGCGACCTCCACACCCTCACCGAGCCACACG
>CALLIQ010000537.1 GCA_938008925.1 uncultured Acidimicrobiales bacterium | reverse complement strand
AGCGTGCGAATCGACGTGCTCACGCTGTTTCCCGAGGTGATCGACGGCTACGCCTCGGCCAGCATCCTCGGTCGGGCGCAGGACGCGTCGTTGCTCGACGTGCGAACGCACGACATTCGCGATGCCACGAGCGACGTTCATCGCACGGTCGACGCGGCCCCGTTCGGTGGCGGAGCCGGCATGGTGATGAAGCCGGAGCCGATCTTCGACACCGTCGAACAGGTGCAGCCGCCCCGCCCGCTCTTCTATCTCTCGCCAACCGGGCGAACCTTCGATCAAGCCATGGCATCGGAACTCGCGGCGCTCGAGGGTTTCTCGCTGCTGTGCGGCCGCTACGAAGGTGTTGATCATCGGGTGCGCGACCATCTCGTCGACGGCGAGATCTCGCTCGGCGACTTCGTGCTCGCCGGTGGCGAACTCGCTGCTCTGACAGTCATCGAGGCCGTCGCCAGGCTCGTTCCCGGTGTGCTGGGCAATCAGGCATCGCCGGAAGACGAGTCGTTCGCTGACGGGCTGCTCGAGTACCCGCAGTACACGAGGCCGGCGAGCTTCCGATCGTGGGACGTGCCCGAGGTGTTGCGGTCCGGCAATCACGCACTCGTCGCCGATTGGCGTCGAGCCCAATCCCTTCGCACGACCATCGCCCGTCGGCCCGACCTCATCGAGGCCCGCGGTGGTCTGTCGGCGGCCGACGAGAAGCTGCTCGCCCGGTTCCCCGACAGCGGCACAGCCTCCTAGTCGAGCACCCTCGTCAGGCGAGCGAGCTGGGGCTCGGTCTGGTGAGTCAGTCTGGTGAGTCAGTCCGGTGACTTGCCGAGCGCTCGCTCCGCCGCCAGGGCGGTCGGCACGATGGCCAAGCGATAGGGGATGCGGAGCAGCCAGTTGGGACGCTTGCCGTGCCGTTCCTCCAAGTCGACCCGAGCCCGCAGATGCTCCTTCGGGCCGAGCGTCCCCTCGGGCTCGGTGTCGGAGAAGGCGAGCTCGGTCAGATGCTTGGGGTTCTTGTACCCGTACTGATGTGGGCTCACGAGACGGAGTGGGGCACCGTGGCGGCGATCGAGCGGCTCGCCGTCGAGATGGGTGGCGAGCAACACGTCGGGGTGCGCCAGATCGTCGGTCCGATAGCGCGACGCCATCGTGTCGGCCGTCTTGGCCAGCATGAACGGGGGAACGTCGCCATCGAAGACGTCGGCGATGAGGTCGACGAAGCGGATGCCGCTCCAGCGGAGCCCTCGATACGACCACGTGGTGACGCAGTGGAAGTCGGCCGTGATCTCGACCCGGTCGAAGGCCGCGAGGTCGCTCGAATTGAATCGACGTCTTTCTTCACCGCCGACCGACACGGTGAGATCGATGTCGGTCATCGATGGCGCCCAACGGAAGGGTTCGTCTGAGAACCGGGGGAATGCGCGTACTTCGCCCTGACCGGGAGGAAGGCCGTCGCTGCGGCGAGGCCAGACGTCGAGCGCTCGTAACGTTCGCCGGCTCATCGGTTCGCTCGGCGATCGATGGCAGCGAGCCAACTCAGACGGATGAGCCCGCTGGGCAGTCGAATGATCCCCCAGTACCGCCCAAAAGCCTTGGTGCTGGCGGCGTCGGTGCCGCGAACGAGCGTCTCGGTCTCGATCCTCGTGGTGCCGTTCCCGAGGTCGATGGCGTCGAGTCGGGCCACGGTCTTGGCGTGATCGGGTTGTTCGAAGGCGAGGAAGTCGTTCGGCGAGTCGAAGGGGATCGGGGCGTTGCCGGTCACCGACCAGAACCGGCCGGCGGCGCCGAAGATCACGCTCGCCCGCCCATCGATCGGAGCGTCGTCTCGGCGTAGGACGATGAACCCCTCGGACGCAAAGACCTCGAGCAACGGAAGAGCCCTCGATGCCTCCGGCGGCCGACGTCCCCTCAGGCGGGTCGGCAGACCGCGTAGTGCGAACAGCGGGCCGATCGTGCGGATCTCCTGCGCCGTGACGTCCAGACAGTGCGGCCACACGTGCTCGATCGGATGATCGACGACGCGGGAGTGGAATTCGCTGAAGGGACGCCGGATCGTTCCGCCGTGTTCGATCGGGGTCGTCCCCATCGCCTCGTCGATCGTCAGGCTCGGGATCAGTGCTGGGGTCATGAACCTAAACTGACACACTGTGTCAACTTGGGTCAACGTGTCAGTCGTCACCTAGGCTGGATTCGTGGCCGGTCTGCGCGAACGCCGACATCTGGAGACCAAGCAGGCATTGCTCGAGACCGCGTTCGAGCTGTTCTCCGCTCGCGGCTTCGCATCGGTCACGATGGACGAGATCGCCACCGCGGCCGGGGTGTCACGCAGCACCGCCTACCGCCGCTTCGCTTCGAAAGAGGACCTCGTTCTCGAGATCCCGAGGCGTTGGTTGGCCGCCTTTGACTCCGCCGTCGGAGCGCTGCCAGCAGACGCCGGGTTGGCCGACGCACTGCGGACCGGCTGTATGGCGGTCGCCGAGCACATCGACGGCGACGCGGCGACCGTGCTGGCCGCCTACCGGGTGCTCGAGGAAGCCCCATCGCTGCGGTCCAACGGCGTTGCGACGAGCGCGTGGCTCGAGCGGTTGATCGGCTTGGTGGCTCGCTTTGGCGACGTCGACGACGAGTTGGCAGGGATGATCGGCGGCGCCCACCTCGGGGCCATCGACGCCATGATGATCACCTGGGCCGGCTCGGGAGGGCGATCCTCGGTTGCACAGTCGACCGATCGCCTCCTCGAGCGCTTGACGGGCATCCTTCCCTGAGGGCCCGGTTCCGGGGTGTCGGGGTAGGCGATGGGGACGGACGGCCGTAGCATTATCGGTCGCGCATTCGCGTCCCGATTCTTTCTGACAGGTAGCACACGATGAACCTCACCGATCTCGTCGAGAAGACACAGCTCCGAGACGACATCCCTCAGTTCGGCCCCGGCGACAACGTCAAGGTCCACGTGAAGGTCGTCGAGGGCAATCGTGAGCGTGTCCAGGTGTTCCAGGGCACCGTCATCGCCATTCGTGGTGCCGGCGCTGGCGAATCCTTCAAGGTTCGCAAGCTCAGCTTCGGCGTCGGCGTGGAGCGTACGTTCCCCATGCATTCCCCCATCATCGAAAAGGTGGAAGTGGTGAACCGTGGAGACGTCCGTCGAGCCAAGCTCTACTACCTGCGCGATCGCGTCGGTAAGGCCGCGAAGGTCAAGGAAAAGCGCGACCGCTGATCGGTCTGATCGCAATGGCGGTCCGTCCGTGAGTGCTGACGATCTCGAGCGCTACGAGGCCGAGATCGAGTTGGAGCTGTATCGGGAGTACCGAGACGTCGCGACCATGTTTCGCTACGTCGTCGAGACCGATCGACGTTTCTACCTCGCCAACGAGGTGAACCGGGTGTCCGACCCCGGTGCGCCGTTCATCGAATACGAACTCACCGATGCGTGGGTGTGGGACATGTATCGACGGTCCCGCTTCCTGGCGTCGGTGAAACTCGCCTCCACGAGAGGCATCACGGTCGAGGAGCTTCCGACGAGCGAGCTGTGAGGGGATCGGCGCAGGCCCGTGATCTCGGCAATCGGGGCGAAGACGCTGCGGCCGCCTGGTATCAGGCGAACGGCTACGAGATCCTCGATCGCAACTGGCGAGTACGGGAAGGCGAGCTCGACATCGTCTGCACCGACGGCAACGTGTTGGTGTTCAGCGAGGTGAAGGCGCGCCGCTCGGCGCGCTTCGGTGGCGGCGTCGCCGCTGTCGATCACACCAAACAGCGCCGCATTCGGACGCTGGCAATGATGTGGCTCGACACCAGCGAGCGACGCTACGGCGAGATCCGGTTCGACGTCATCGACGTCGATGCGCAGGGACACATCGCCCCCTACCTCGCCGCCTTCTGACCCGAGCACGGTCCGACACGTCCAACGCGTCTGCCGCTGGCTCGCTACTCGGGAGCGATGAGCCAGGGGCCGAGTTCGACGGAGCGACGGACCAGATGGTGAATTCGCCAGCCGCCGTCTTCGAGCACGAGAACGGCGTCGTATCGCTCGACGGAGCGTCGCTCCATCCGACCGTCGTCGCGTTCGATCGAGTGCACGAGTTCGGTTGCGTGCGCGGTGAGACCGATGACTTGCCCGTCATCTGAATAGAAGGTGAGCTCGAGGTCGTGGCTCTGCTGCCGCAGTGATTGTCCGCCGTGGCCGTTGGCTCCAGCGAGCACGTCGTCGAGCGCCGTGTTCGAGAACGACACCGCGACGCCGCTGGTGTCGCCGGTCTCGGCGACGATGCGGAGCTGCTCCCATGCCCGCAACCACGACGCCGTGACGAGCTCGCGGGTCAGCGGCTCCATCGGTCGAGTCGCCCGGTTTGCATCGGGCCGCCAGGTGACGGCGTCGGTCAGATCGGACGGGAGGACGCCGGCGTCGTTGAAGATCGCCGCTCGCTCGCTCGACGCGGTGACCGCACGGACCGACGCAGCGCCGACCGCAACCGCCCCGAGCGTGGTGACGACTACGACCAGCGCGACGGCCAGGCGGGCAGACATCTTGGTGCTCGACCGGCTCATCGCTCGACTCCGATCGTTGCGGAGGCCTCGACGCCGAGGATCTCGACGGTCACGAGCGAGCCTGGCGGCGGCGTGCCGAAGGCGTCATCGACGATCAGCTCGCCCATACCGTCGTCGAGCACCACGTCGACGTGCGCGACGTCGCCGCCCGAGTCGCCCGTCGAGGAGTCGTCCGTCGTTGAGTCGACCGACACGATGGCGACGGTGCCGTCGGGGACGAAGAATCCGGTCGTCAGCAGCACCGGCCCGATCGCCACGATCATGCGATCGCCGACGTGGCGAGCGGTGACCTCGAACTCGTCGATCGCTGGTCTGACATCGATCGCCAGATCGGTGCTCGACCGATCGGCGGCCGAGGCCGTCGCCGTGATGGTGCCCGGGCGTGTCGGCGACTCGACGACGAATCGGGCGACGCCGTCGATCGTGGTCGAGGTCAGGAGCGAGGTCCCGTCTGGTCCGTCGAGTGCCAGTGTGACCGCGGTGCCGTCGGACACGACGTTGTCGTATCGATCGATCAACACGCTCGTTCGGATCGTGCGCAGCGTCGTGCCGTCGGCGAACCAAGCGGTCGTGGTCCCGCGAACCTCTTCGGCTTCGAGCACGAATTCGACCGGGGGACCGGGGACGTTCTCGAACGAACGCCCTGGCCCGGTCGCGTCGCCGACGTCGACGGCGATCACCGTTCGACCGCTCACGGTCGTTGCGGGAAGGGTGGCGAAACTCAACAGCCCGAGCGTCTGCGCCTCGAGTGTCGCCGAGCTGCCGTCGGCAAGGATGGCGCGGTGGGCGACCGAGGTCCCCGATGCGACCGGGTTGCCGAACTCGTCGATCGGCACCGCGACGAGCATGGAGTGGTCAACGCCGTCGGCGATGACGGTCCGCGGACCGAGGTAGAGGTCGAGCGGTCCGACCGCATCGCCCGGCAGCACGTCGACGACGGTCGTTCCCGCACGATCCTCGCTGACGACGTCGATCACGACGAGCCCGGCGGCGAGCTCGGCAGAGTCGAGGGCGACGACGGCCTCGGAGCCGTCCGCGGTGAAGGGTAGGGACATCGAGGTGTAGCTGGTCCGAACCAACACCTCGACGTCCGCACCGGAGCGCAGTCCGTCGATCGAGACGTCGAACGGTTCGCCAGCGAGGACGCTCGACGGTGCAGAGACCGTCACGTCGGCGAAGGCCAGACGGCTCGGCGCGACGTCATCCGCAGACGACACGAAGGCCGCCGAGACGAGGCCGATCGCACCGGCCATCGCCGCGACGAGGGCCAGGCCTGTGCGACGCCGGCTCATCGTCCTTCTCCCGGCGGCAGCATCGAGACGACGTCGAGGCGGACGCTCGCGTAGCCGAGACCGTCCGGTGCCTCGATGACCGTGACCGTCGGCCCGGCACCTTCGTCGGGCGCGATCCCGTTGTGGAACGTGGTCAGCTCGAGGTCGGCGATCGCCAGCGATTCGGGAAGGGCGAGCGTCTGTTGGAACGGTTGGGCTCGCTGCGGTCGAACCGACGACGACACCAGGACACGGTCGGTCCACAGCACGAGACCGTCGTCGTCGAGGTAGGTCACGAACACGATGGGCAGGACCGCTTCGATCGTGCCGTCGTTACGGAGCTCGCCGGACAGCTCGATGGACCCGTCGGATCGGCGCTCGATCGAAGTGCCCTGCACGTGCACATCGCGGGACAATCCCTGGGTGGCCACGACGGCCTTTGCGTAGAGCTCAACGCCCTCGACGGTTCCGTCGAGTTCGATCGGCGTGAAGTCGAGCGGGTCGAAGTCCGGATCGTTGCTGGCAGCGACGGCCTCGAACTCGACGACGAACGGCGTCGACTCCTTGGGGTTGAGC
>CALLIQ010000536.1 GCA_938008925.1 uncultured Acidimicrobiales bacterium | reverse complement strand
CCGGCCGAGGCCGAGGTGCCGACTGCGGTGAGGAAGAGGCCGATCGTGCACGACAGCGACGCCAGTGCATAGGACACGCCGAACAGGAACATCGAACCATACGACGTGTCGTCGGTGCCCTTCTCCAGCTTGGGGATCTTGATGACGAGCTGGAAGCCGCGCAGCATGGCAATGCCGAGAATCACGAGGCCGATGCCGAGGGCGATGTTGAAGAACGGGAGCCACTCGACGATCGTCTGCTGCAGACCGGTGAAGGCGAGGCCGAGGAGGCCGAAGACGCTCAGGAAGCCGATCGTCATCGCCAGGCCGACACCCTGCGCACGATTGAGCGCAACGATGCGGCGGCTTTCGCCGTCGTTCTGATTCAAGAAGAACCCGAGGTAGGCGGGCAATAGGGCGAAGCCGCACGGATTGATCAGCGCCACCATGCCGACGGCAAAGGCGAAGGGGTTGAACAGGTCTCCCATGATTCCTCTTAACTCAGGTGCTCGTCGATGAGCTGGTTCAGTAGTTCGTCGTTCAAGATGCCGCTGTGGACGTGGGCGACCTCGCCATCGGCGGTCACGAACGCGGTGGTCGGCATGGCGAGCCCGCCGATGATCTCGTAGGTGCCCGAGCTGTTGCCTTCGAACACCGTTTCGAACGTCACGCCAGTCTCGTCGATCAGGCCCGTCCAGGCATCTGTCGTGTTGTCCTTGCTGATGCCAATGAAGGTCACGTCGTCGAGACGTTCTTGCGAGACGGCTTCGAAATCGGGGAGCTCGGCCCGGCACGGAGGGCACCAGGCGGCGAAGTAGTTGACCACCAGCGGCTCGCCGGCATGGCCGGCCAGCGTGGTGGTACCGCCGTCGGCTGTCCCGAACTCGAATGTGAGCAGGTCGTTGTCGGCCGCAGCCGTCGGCGTCGATTCGCTTCCGGCGAACACGGCGACCAATCCGACGAGCACGACGACAGCGGCGCCGACGACGAACCAGATCGAGGTTCCAGAGCGGTCGCTCGCCTCGCTCTCGTCGGGGTGCGCTTGGGCCTCGTCGGGCCCGGATTCCTCGTTCGGCATGGCGAAACAAACCTCCGGGGAGTTGGGGACATTCCCCGCCTTCCCATGTTCGCACTGAACAACCGGTGAACAGAACCACCGGGCATGACACGAGCTGGCAACCAGCGGTGGGCTGCGCATGTCACACCGCACGCCCCCAAAACCCTTGCTGGCGCCGCCTCCGACGGGGGAGACGGCGCCAGCGGCCAGTTGCTTGCTCGATGGTGATGGATCGAGACGTCGCTGTTTCGAGCGCTCCGGCGGGGCCCGGTTGGATCGATCGTTCTGTCGCTCCGGCTCGAGAGATCGTCACCGGAGTTCAGTTGATCGGCCCATCCAGGCCCCGATGGCCGGTTGGCCCGCTCGCTCGACGAATGGTCAAGCGATCAGCTTCTGCAGGTGCTCAGGCACCGGAATGTCGGGGATCTGGTCCTCGGGCCGCGGGTTCTTCGGCGGCCGTCCCCGACGCCGCTTACGGGCGAGGATCTTGCCGTTGAGGAACAGCTGCCCACCCCAGACACCCCACGGCTCGCCGCGGGTGATCGCCCCTTCGAGGCACGGAGCGATTGCCGGGCACTCAGCGCAGACCCGCTTCGCAGCGGCGATGTCCTGGAGCTCTTCGGAGAAGAAGAGCTCGGCCGCATCGGGCACCTCGCGGCAGGCGGCGGCAGTCCACCAGCTCTCCGCCATCGGGCTGGCGAGACCAGGACTCGCCAGTCCGGGAGCGGACAGCGTGACAGCCGTGCCGGCGAGAGGTGCGTTCGCCAGAGGTGCGTTCGTACTGGGTGGCTTTGGGTCGATGGTGATGGTCATTGCGGTGGTCCCCTCGGGTGTTGCGTTCAAACGGGTGGTGTTCGGTGTTTCGGCGGCGATCGGTGTTTCGGTGGAGTGCATGTGCGCCTCGATGTGAGGAAGGCGGGTGAAGAAAGCGGGCCTGAAAAGCAAAGAACCGCTGGGAGCTTGTGCTCCCAGCGGTTTCGAGTCCGATTCCTTCGATCCTTCGATCTCAGGTTGGTCTCTCCCGCTGGGAGTGGTCCTTCTTGGCCATGGTCGGGTAACCGCCGATCCACTCCGCCGTAAAGGACGACACGTGGTTGGTGGCGAAACCGGTGGCGTGGACCAGCGTGGAATTCGCGTCAACCGTGGTGTTGGTCCATGCGCCAATGGGGGCGATGGACGACACACGGGTGGCCGGAATCACGACGAGGGCAGCGCCAGCCGCATTGGGGCGGAGGGCTGCAGGCGCCAGGCGTCGGGCACGCGAACAGAGGCCGGCATCGACGATTGCGTGGCCGGTTTGGGCCTGCGTGCCGTGCTGTTCGTTCGCCGTGGTGGCGGTTGCCAGAGTGGAAATCATCGGTGCCGTTCCTTTCTGTTCGAGATCGAAGTGCGTCGCTCCCGGAGGAGCGGTCACCAACCATCGGTGGCGGGTGCGCTCGTGTGAGGGAACTACGTCTGCAAAGAGGTGTCAACCGAATTAACGGTCATGTCATTGGAATTGTTCGACCGATGTCGGCGACTTCCAACGCAACAGCGGCTTCACTGGCGCTCCATGAGTGGCGAATTCTTCATGGTCGATCAACTCGACACCGGCCGATTTTTCTCCGCGAATCGCAAGGTCAGGCTCGGCGACGTCACCCCGTCTGGCCGTCTGCGCCTCGATGCGCTCAACCGCTACACCCAAGACGTGTCGAACGACGACACGACCGACGCCGAGCTCAGCGAGGAAACCGCGTGGGTCGTCCGCCGAACCCATGTTGACGTCCACCACCACGCTTCGCTCGGTGAACGGCTGACGCTCACGACGTTCTGCGGAGCACTCGGGCGGCGCTGGGCCGATCGTCGAATCTGCGTTCGCGGTGATGCCGGCGCCCACTACGAGGTGGCCACGCTGTGGATCCACCTCGACCCGGCGTCAGGTCGCCCGCTGGCGCTCAGCGATCAGTTCCTGTCGATCTACGGTTCGGCGGCTGACGACCGGACCGTCAAGGCCAAGCTGTTGCTCCCGAAGTACGACGGGGCGTTGGTCGAGACCTCGGGCGGTCACCGCCGATGGCCGACTCGCTCGGTCGATTTCGACCCCCAACAGCACATGAACAACGCTGCCTATTGGGCGGTGTTCGAGGAACTGTTGGCCGAAGCCGAGTGCCCGCCGACATTCCGAGCGACGGTCGAGTACGGCGCTGGCATCGCGATGGATGCGACGGTCGACCTCGCCGTCGTGGTCGACGACGGCGTGACCCGGGTGTGGTGGCTCGCGTCCGGCGAGGGCGTTCAGTCTGAGGTCGCGGCGTCCGGAGCGGTCGAACCGCTGTCGGCTGCCTCGCTGTCGGCGGCCTCGGGCTGACCCGGTGCACGGAACACCGCTTCGCGGTAGTGCCGCAGTTCGAAGATGCTCTCTCGGATGTCGTCGAGTGCTCGGTGGCTCGCCGCCTTGCGCGGGCCGGTGTTCACCGACTCGGGGTACCAGCGCTTGCTGAGCTCCTTGATCGTCGAGACGTCGATCGATCGGTAGTGCAGGAAGTGCTCGATGTCTGGCAGATAGGCGTCGAGAAAGCGGCGGTCCATCCCGATCGAGTTGCCACACAGGGGAGTGGAGCGAGGCTCGAGGTGTTCCTTGAGGAATGCGAGGGTGGCCTCACCGGCTTCTTCGAGCGTGACCGTCGACGCCTTGATCGCCTCGAGCAGCCCCGACTTGGTGTGCATCTCGACGACGACGTCGTCCATGAGCGCCAGTTGCTCATCGGTGGCGTGGATGATGAGTTCGGGACCCTCGGCCACGATCTCGAGGTCGTCGTCGGTGATCAACGTGGCGATCTCGACGATCACGTGCTTGTCCGGTTCGAGACCGGTCATTTCGAGATCCATCCACACGAGCATGGGTCGCATCGTAGATGTCCC
>CALLIQ010000535.1 GCA_938008925.1 uncultured Acidimicrobiales bacterium | reverse complement strand
CGGGCTTCTGCCTCGTCGACGGTGCTGAGCGCGCCGCCGCTCGCGTGGCTCTCGACCACCACGACGGCATCGGCGAGCGCAGCGATGATCCGATTGCGGGCCGGAAAACGCCAACGGGCTGGCGCGACGCCGAGCGGCGCTTCCGAAACGAGCACGCCGTCGTCGCCCACCCGGCGCCACAGGTCGGTGTGTCGCTTCGGGTAGACGACATCGAGGCCGGAAGCGACGACTCCAATCGCAGCACCGGTTCGTCGTCCAGCCCGTTCCCATGCCTTGAACACGCCGCTGTGGGCCTCGCCGTCGATGCCGAGTGCGAGACCCGACACCACGCCGACGCCGAGCGTTGCGAGCTCCGCACCCATGCGTTCAGCGACGCGGCGGCCGACGCTCGTACAGCGACGCGAGCCAACGATGGCGACCACCGGTGCCCGCTCGCCCGAGCCGGACGGGCCCACCGGATCGAGCACGGACGTGTCGCCGCGAGCAAACAACAGGGCCGGCGGCTCGGGATCGCCGACGAACGGCCACCCATCGCTCGACGGGTCGAGGACGGTGACACCGGCTTGCCCATACCGGTCGATCAGCATGTCGTCGGAAGCGTCGTGAACGTGGGCGCGCATGGCGGAGCGCCAACCGGCCACCGCATCTCGACCGATCCCCTTCGGAGCGTCGGGGGAACCGACGGCCTCGCCATCGATCATCGCCGCGACGACCTCGTGGGCGGATCGGCCGGCGATCAGCCACGCGAGGCGAGCCGGGCCGAGCCCGTCGAGCGACAGCAATCGAATGGTCGCGAGCTGATCGGGCGTCACGCCGCACGCTCCGCACCGTCAACGAACGGCATCCGCAGACCCATGGCCCGGGCCAACACCGACTCGTCGACGTCACCGTCTTCGAGGTCGGCGATCGTACGAGCCACCCTCCGGATCTTCTGGAGTCCCCGGCCGGTCAGCGCACCGCTGCGCAGCGCCGTCTCGACGAGCTGGCGGCCAGGTCCGACCAGGGGCGCGCAGGCGTCGAGATCGGCGGTGCGGAGGGCGGCGTTGCAGAGCACCCCGCGCTCGGCGGCACGTGCGCGGGCGGCGGCCACTCGCTCACGAACCTCAGCACTCGACTCCTCCTGCCCTCGGTCGAGCAGGCTCAACGGGTCCGGGGGCTCGACGGCGATGTGCAGGTCGAACCGGTCGAGGAGGGGTGCCGAGAGCCGCCGCCGGTACCGGTCGATCGCAGCGACGCTGCATCGACACCGTCCGTCGTCGCCCCCGCCGAGACCGCACGGACACGGGTTCATCGCGGCCACCAGCTGAAAGCGGGCTGGCAGGGTGACCGAGGCGCCGGCACGACTGACCCGAATGACGCCTTCCTCCAACGGTGTTCGCAGCGACTCGAGCACCCCGATCGGGAACTCGCCGAGCTCGTCGAGGAACAACACTCCCCCGTGGGCGGACGACACCTCGCCCGGTTTCACCGCCCCCGAACCACCACCGACCATCGCCACCATCGAGGCGCCGTGGTGGGGGGCTCGAAAGGGAGGCAACCGCACCAATCCGTCGTCGGGCAACCGGAGGCCGGCGACCGAGTGCACCCGAGTCACCAACAACGAGTCCGCCGCGTCGAGCGGTGGGAGGAGTCCGACGAGCCGGGTCGCCAACATCGTCTTTCCCCCGCCGGGCGGACCCTGCATCAGCAAGTGATGCCCACCGGCCGCAGCGACCTCCAGCGCATAGCGAGCGATCGGCTGGCCCCGCACGTCAGCCAAGTCGTCGAAGGCGATCCGATCGACCGATGCATCGACCGGATCGACCAACGACGGCCGCAGACCCGCGCCGTTCAACCAATCGACCAGCTCACGCAGCGAGCCAACACCACGGACCTCGCCAGGCCGCACCGCCGCCGCTTCCGCTGCCCCGGCCAACGGCACGACGATCTCTCGACCGACCAGCGCATCGGCCAGGCTCACCAACCCCGGCACTCGTCGAACCGAGCCATCCAACCCGAGCTCGCCGACGAGCCCGAGGTGATGGAGATCGATCCGAGCGTCGTCCGACAACGCCTTCGACGCCGCCAACACGCCCATGGCGATCGCCAGATCGAGCGCCGCTCCGTGCTTCTTCAACTCTGTCGGAGCGAGGTTGACGACGATCTTCGACGCCGGAAAGGTCAGCTTCGACGACGCGATCGCCGCCCGGACCCGATCCCGCGCCTCACGAACCGACGCGTCGGGCAACCCGACGATGTTGAACGCAGGCAACCCCTGCGTCACCGACACCTCGACCCGCACCGGGCGCCCGAAGACGCCCTCAACCACAGCGGCATTCACGACAGCCAACATCGGACCGCGCCCCATCACTCGCCGATTGGAAGGGGCCTGGGCCGCCGATGAGATCGACGCTACCGAGACGGTCGACCCGTGGGCGCGCCCCGGGCGCGCTCATTCTTGAGGGGATCTTGAAGCTCGCTTGCGTCAGCCGAGAACCTCGGTGTCGATCACCTGAGCACCAGAGCGGGCACGAAGAGGCCCGTCGCGATCACTGCGAGAGATCATGAGCGAGCACATCACCACCAACGAAGCGACCGTCCCGGCCGAGGGCTACATCGAGATCGTCGAGGTGCGACGCCGCAGCGTCGGCGGACTGCTCGCCGCTGCTGTCGCCGGCCTCATCTGTTTCGGCGTCGTCGGCGCATCGGCCGCCACCCTCGGCGACCTGAAGGTTGGCTCGCTCGGAGCGAGTGCCGAAGAGGTCGTGTCATGCGACACCGATGGCCTCAGCATTCGCTGGAACCAACATCT
>CALLIQ010000534.1 GCA_938008925.1 uncultured Acidimicrobiales bacterium | reverse complement strand
GACACCCGCTGGAGCTCGGTGGCGATGTCCACCCAACCGAGCGAGAGAACCAGCGTGTATCGCAGAGCATTGCGTTCGACGAGAACAAAGCAGTTTCCTCGCCCTGGCGTGTTGTTGAGGATCCCGGTGAGACGAGATCCGTACGTGTCGTTGATCGTTCCGTCGTCGAACTCGACGATGGCGCTCACAACAACCGGCGCGCTGTCACCCATGATGCTGTCTTTGCGTTGGCCCGGACGACGAAGCGGGACATTCCCTCCGGGTTCAGCACCAGCGTGCCACATGTTTGGACACGTGGCGACCTGGAAACGGAATGTGCCGTCGGTGGCTCGGGTTGACGCCGTGGTGACCGGTCTGACGGCATCGTGACGATGGACGATTCCGAGCGAGCGCGCACCGGCTTGGTGCGTTCGTGGCGGATCGCCGGCGGCCTCACAGCAGCGTGGTTGGTGATCGTGACGGTCGCTGGCCTCTGGTCACGCGTGGGGGCGAACTGGGAGTCGTCCATCACCATGGCCGCCGGCAGTTTCCTCGCTGGTTCGTCGCCGGAGGGCGGGGGAGCGGTTGCGTTTCCGGTGTTCACCAAGGGCCTGCACGTGCCGGCGGCGGTGGCTCGAACCTTCGGACTCTCGATCCAGGCCGTCGGGATGTCGATGGCTGCCATCTCGATCGTGCTGTGCCGCCGAGCCATCGTCGCTCGAGCGATCGTGGTCGGGACGGTGGCCTCGATCGCGGGGTTGCTGGTGGGACTCTTCGTCTTCGGCGAACGCGACGTCGCCTTCTGGCCGAGCGTCGTCTCGACTCCGTGGGTGAAGGTCGCCTTCAGCGTCGTGCTGGCGACGACGTCGATCGTGATGCTCCGCCATCTCGGCAGCGACGATCATCGAGCCGAGACGCTGCCCCCGACGCCGATTCGATGGAGCCGCCGACTCGACGTCTTGCTCGCCGTCTTCGCGTTCGCCGGGGGCGTGTTGTCGAGCATGACGGGCACTGGCGCGAACATCGTGGTGTTCATCGTCCTCGTCGTCGTGGCCGGCATCCGTCCGTCGATCGCGCTGCCGTCGGCGGTCATCGTGATGGCGCTCACGTCGGTCGTCGGCGTGCTCGTGCTCGGGGTGGTCGACGGCCAGCTCGCCCCGTCGATGGACGCTGCGGCCGCAACCGAGCCGGGTGCGGAACCAGCCGATCTCTTCGGCCTCTGGATGGCGGCGGTCCCCGTCGTGATCTGGGGAGCACCGCTCGGAGCCCTCGCCGCCTCGCTCGTGTCAGAGTCGGTCCTCGTGCGATTCGTCGCCGCTCTCGCTGCGTTCGAGGTCGCGACCACGGTCGTTCTCGTTCCCGAAATACGGACCGAATGGCGGCTCGCCGTCGCGCTCGGCGTTGGTCTCGTCGCCACACCGGCGATCGTCATTGGGTTGGCGCACCAGCGCGAACTCTTGCTGGGTGGTGACGCGGACCGGGTCGGCGTGGCATCCTCACCTCCGTGAAGATCTCGTCCGTCCTGAAAGCGCCTCTCTGGCCGTTCCGCAAGCTCGGTCTCATCAAGTCGGCCCGACGAGATCGGAAGTTTGTGAAGGCGGCAGCGAAAGACGCCGTTCGCTTCTCCCGCATGTCGAATCGTCTTCAAGACGAGGTCAACCGCACACGTGGCCGCCTCAACGGCTGACGAAACCCCCTGAATTCAGGGGTTCTCGCCCACTGACTTGGACCGGATGGACTATGAGGTCTGCCCGACTCACGCCGATGAAAATGGTGTGTCTCAGTTCATCGACGAATCGGACGTTCGACGACCAAGTGAGATGCCGCGCATGGGCGAGCGCTACCCGATCCCCGGTATCAAGGCGACGTGGTACGTGCCGCGGCGTCGGATGAAGGTCAAGGCCAAGCCGACCGCGCAGGACGTCAAGCTCGTCGACATCTCCGTCGCCGGTGCCCTGGTCGAGGCTGAAGCAAACGAGGCCATCGAAGTCGGCGCACGACTGCGATGGGAGCTCAACGGCACCGAGGGCGTCGCAGAGGTTCGCAACATTCGCAAGAACGAAGACGGCCTCTGGTTTTACGGAATCAGCTATTTCCGGATGGATCCGGAGCAGAAGGCGCTGGTCCACCGAGTCGTGTCGAAGGTTCGTGCTGCGAACAACCTCACGTCCCAGTGGGAGCGTCGCTCCTTCTAGACCGGCGCTCGGCTGCTGCCTTCCTCGTGCTGGGGAAGCTTGCTGTTCCCTGCGGCTCCCACCTCTTCTACGTTGTGGCTCGGCGAAATGACGAGTCTCGGACGGGGAGACGCTTCCGGCGATGCTGCGAACAGCGGTCACGATCGCGTGCGTGTGGGTGATGTTTGGTGTTGCGACCGCGCGCGGGGCGGGCGCGCTCGAGAGCCTGGTCACTCGATTCGAGACGCCGTCGTCTCAGGTCTCAACGGCTCAGGTGGTCGCCGCGCCAGGTGACCCGCTGAGCGCGACGGAAACCACAGCACTCGTTCGTCTCGCTGAGGCGTCGACGGTGCGGGTCTCTGCGAGGACCTGCGACGGGCATCAGCTCGGGAGCGGTTTCGTCGCCATGGGGCACACGCTGACGAATCGCCACTTGGCATCGGGGGCGACGGAGATCAAGGTCGACCGGCCGGTGTCTCCGGTTCTCATTCCCATCGAACGTCGCGCATCCGCCCTCGACCTTGCGATCGGGCGACCGGTCGCGGCGACGACGCTCGAGTTCGCTGAATCGAACCCGGAGACGGGCACCACGGTCGCGATGGCGGGGCACGCTGGCGGCGGGGCGACGATCGTGATCGAGGGAACCGTGCAGCTCTACGACGACGGCGCGGCCTGGGGTGTCGACGGTCAGGTGATGCTGATCGACGGATCGAGCACCGGCGGCTTCAGCGGCGGCCCTGTCTTCGATCGCTCCGGACGGGTCGTCGCGATGTTGCAGGGGTATTCGCCGACGGTCGACCTGTCGATCGCCATCCCGGCCGAGAGCATCGTCGAGTGGTTGAGCGCCACCGAGAGATCCACCGAGAGCGATGCCGAGGTCACCGAGTGCGCAGGAGAATGAGCGAAACGCTCTATGTTCCGCCGATCTGTTGAGTCCTTCCGCTCAGGTGCTGGCACCCCGGCGCCGATTGAACTGGGGATATGGTCCAAGCACCGTGCAGCAACCCTTCCGTTTCGGAGGCCAGCGCAAGCGAGGCCCGTCCGCGAATCACCCTGCGACAGGAGCAGCGATGACGAACCGCGCGAACGAAAACGGACGGAGCCAGGGTGGGCTCGGCCGAGGACTCGCTGGAATCATCGGCGACACCTTGTCGCAAGCCGCCGGCTCTGGTGTCAACGAGTTGCTCGGTGTCGAGAAGGTCCTCCGTTCACCGGAAGTCCGTGAACTCGTCACGCAGCTCGCTCTCCAGGCCGTCGTCGACGGATTCGACGCCGACGGTGTCGTCCTCGTTCGCCGCGATGGCGGCGAGATGGCTGCGCTCACCTGCGATCTCGGACCGTCGTGGAACGGCTTCGACGCTCGCTCCTTCGAAGTCTCGGGTCGTCTCTGGGCCCAGTTGAACCAGACGGTGTCCAGCTACGACCAACAGTCCTTCGGCGATTGTCACGTGCTGTTCTGCAATCAAGCGAGCGCCGATTCAGCGATGGCCGCCGCAGTCGTGCGGTCGACGCCGTTCCTTGAAGCCGAGGCTGGTCGGGTCGCCGACCTGGTTCGCTCCGTCGGCGCTGCGCTCGCCAAGCCGGTCGGCATCCCGGCCGGGCACTCGATGCGTGCGCTCACCAAGGACACCACCGACGGTGTCCTCGCCGACATCCGGCTCTCGGCCGGCGACGACAAGCGCCACGCCGCATCGGTTGCCTCCACGCCGCAGATGGCGCTTGCGTGTGCCGCCGCCGAGCTCTGCGACGATCAGCTCTCCGTCGGGTTCGCCGGTGACACCCTCGTCGAGGGCAACAACATCGACCTCGTGGTTCTCAACCGCCGTAGCGGCGGTCCGCTGTTCGGACTCGCGGTCACCGAGCCCACGGCCAAGACGGGCCCGGCTGAGGCCGTGTTCGCAGCAGCTGCTGCGGTCGGAATCGACCCCTTCACCCCGACGCTCAGCCAGCGCTGATCGGCGCCGGCGACGCATCGCCGACCAACCGCCGACCAACCACCGGTCGGCCGGTGGCGACCTGGCCACGGAAAGTGGACGGGTGATCAAAACCTCGCGCGGGGCACGAGTAGCATGCGCAGCCGTGCTCTTCATCCTCCGGTTGATCAAGCGGTTGGCGTCGCTGGGCCTCGTGCTCGTCGCGGTTGCGTCGGTCCTCGCGGCCACCGCCATCACGACCATCCCTCAAGTCGCCACCATCGTGACGGCCAATGAGGGGACCTCCAGCGACCTCGACTTCAACGAGCTGGGTCAGCGTTCCTCGATGTTCGCGTCCGACGGCACGTTCCTCACGTTCCTCGTCGAGGAGCAGAATCGCGAACCGGTCACGCTCGACCAGATTCCCCAGCCCGTGATCGATGCGATCCTCGCCGTCGAAGACGCCGAGTTCTACGAACACAACGGCGTCAACTTCCGAGCCGTCTTCCGTGCCTTGGTGGAGAACATCAACGCCGGTGGCATCGAGCAGGGCGGTTCGACGATCACCCAGCAGTTGATCAAGCAGTCGGTCTTGGCCGACTCGAGCCAGAACATCGACCGAAAGAGCACCGAGGCGTTCTACGCCCTTCGCCTCGAGCGGCAGTTCACGAAGGACGAGATCCTCGAGCGCTACCTCAACACCGTGTACTTCGGTGCGGGTGCCTACGGCGTACAGGCCGCAGCGGAGACCTACTGGGGCTACGAAGACGTCAGCGAGTTGGGTTGGGACGAGGCGGCGATGCTCGCCGGCCTGATCCGCTTGCCCGGTCGCTACGACCCCACCATCAACGCC